>JAGVUH010000205.1 GCA_019136395.1 Gammaproteobacteria bacterium | reverse complement strand
GAAGCTCAGGCACAGGGCGGTGGCGGCGCACAGAAAGGGGACGAGCAGCAGGCCGTAGATCAACCCCAGCCGGGCCGGCTGGCGCGGGTCCCAGAGGATCTCCAGGGCATTGAAGCCGACCCGCTGGGCGGCGAGGAAGGCCAGCAGGGCGGTCAGGCCAAAGAGTCCGGCGGCAAGGGTGAAGACGCTCGCGAAGCGCGCCTTGAGGGGCCTCTGGGCCAGGGTCACCAGGGCCCCCGCCGTCCCGTAGCCGAGCAGGGCGATGCTGATCATCATGTAGGGCTGATCATCATGTAGGCGAAGTGATGCCACTGGATGATCGAGAAGAGCCGCATCAGCAGCACCTCGTAGCTCAGGACCCCGGCCGAGAGCAGGAAGATGGCGGCGTAGGGCGGGCGCTGGGCGGTCATGGCGCTGAGCTGGGTGCAACAACGAGCGGGCTGTTGAACGCTTTCAGGGCTTGAGCGCGGCAGGGTGGGTTTGTATCAGGATGGGGCGTGCACCCGTCCCCTTCAGTCCTTGCCGCCGCCGGTCAGGGGCACGAAGCTGACGGGAAGGATCTGGCGCGTGCTGACCTGACCCTCCGCGGTCTTCTCCACCAGCAGCAGGTACTGGGCCATGAAGTGGGCGCCGACGGGGATGACCATCCGCCCACCGGGTTTGAGCTGGCGGATCAGGGGCGGGGGGACATGACTGGCGGCGGCGGTGACGAGGATGGCGTCGAAGGGGCCGGCCTCCTCCCAGCCGTAATAGCCGTCACCGGCGCGGGTCTGAATGTTGGCGTAACCCAGTGCCTTGAGTCGGGCGGCGGCCTCTTCGGCCAGGGGGGCGATGATCTCGATGCTATGGACCTGGGCGACCAGTTCCGCCAACACCGCCGCCTGGTAGCCGGAGCCGGTACCGATCTCAAGGACATGCTGGTCGGCCCGGGGGTCGATGAGGTCGGTCATCAGGGCCACGATGTAAGGCTGGGAGATGGTCTGGCCATGGCCAATGGCCAGGGGACGGTTGGCGTAGGCGTAAGGGACCTGGTCGGCGGGCACGAAGCGGTGGCGCGGCACCTTGGTCATGGCGGCCATGACGGCGGGGGAGAAGGCCGGGCGGCCGGTCTCACTGGCCGTCTCCGTGGCCAGGTCAGCGATCGACGTCATCAGTTGCTCCCGCTGGCGGGTGAACTCGTCGGCGCAGGGGGGCCGCGTCATGACCAGGCACAGCAGGGCGAGGAGCAGGAACTGGCGCGACATGGTGGCAACCTCCTCGGGATTCCGTCGCGGTCAGAGGTCGACGATCAGTTCGTTGAGGCGCGCCCCCAACTGCCGCTGATGTTGCAGGGCATCGTCATAGGCGGCGAGAGGACCCCGGCCCGAGGTCAAGACGGGCCCAGCCGTGGTGGCGGCAGGGGCTTCGGCGACGTGCAGCATCTCCAGTTGTCTGAGGGTCTCCCCCAGGGCCTGGGCGAAAGACTCCAGGGCCTGGCGCAATTCCTGGCCCCGGCGGATGGCGAGGTCCTCGGCGGTCAGGCGCCGCATGTCCTCCCCGAGGGCATCCAGACGGCTGATCAGGAGGCCGATGCGGCCTTCCACCCCCTGGCGGGCCTTTGGGCGCAGCAGGAACAGCAAACGCCGCGGTGAAAGTCCGAAGAGCTCATCGTGCAGTTGCTGATAATCGCCCTTGAGGGCGGCCATGTCGTAGAGCAGTTTGACCAGATTGGACATCGGGGCACCGGTGGACGGCGAGGGAACGCGAGTGCGGGCGGCCCGGCGGCCAACAGGCGCGGGCTCCCTGGCAAGATTAGGCCGGCGGCGTCCGGAATGCCAGCCCTTCCAACGCTGGGGATTGCTAGAATGATGGCCAACATCAACCCGCGTGGAGATTCCCCGCCATGTCCCTCCCGAACGGCACCCTGGCCAAGGTCCTGGCCCCCCTGACCCTCCTGGCCCTCGCCGGTTGTGGTGGCTCCCTGATCGCCCCTGATTCCCTGGTCGAGGACCGGGGCGACGAGGCCTTCGTCGACCAACTCGTCGCGGCCTGCGGCCAGCGGGAGCTCGGCCGGCAGCCCCTGAACTATCTGGTGCAGGTCGAGACGGGCGACGCGAACATCTATTTCATCGACCAGACCTCCAAGCTCTATTTCGGGCGTGTCGATCGTCAGGGTTATGCCTCCAACCTGAATACCTTCCTCCCCGGCGACAACCAGGACGCGCTGAAGTGCATCTTCGCGCAACTCGATCAATTACCCGGGCGGTGAGCGTCCGGGGCCTAAGGTAACCCTAATCATGTCGAGCAAGGCCTTCATGGTGGAATCGGTGACCGGGGAACGCGTGCCCTTTCTGCGCGGGATCCTGGTGCAGTCCCTGGTGGACGCGGGTCTGTCCTTCACCGATGCCTACACCATCGCCAAGCGGGTGCGTAACCAACTGGTGGGGGATGCCGAGGTCCTGACAACGGTGGAACTGCGCCGCCTGGTCGGGGAGGAGGTGGAACGGCGGCTGGGGAGCGAGGCGCGCACCGACTACGATGCCGGCGGTGGCATCAATCGCGTCCTGGTCAAACGCGCGGGCGGTGTCGAGCCCTTCTCCACTGGCTTCCTGGCCCGCCATCTGGAGGGTTGCGGCATCCGCGCCGCGGTGGCCGCCCGCGGGGCCGCCCTGGTCCATGCCAGCCTGCGCGAGCAGGGTCTGGTCCAGGTCGGGCACAAGGAACTGCGCCAGATCATCCACGCGAGCCTCAAGGGCGCGGGCATGAAGGCCGCCGCCAATCGCTTCCTCTCGCGCTGCCGTTTCAATGACAGTGGCCTGCCCCTGGTCATCCTCATCGGCGGGGCCACCGGCGCCGGCAAAAGTACGGTGGCCACCCGGCTGGCCTATCTGCTCGACATCGTCCGCACCCAGTCCACCGATCTGATGCGCGAGATCATCCGCTGTTACCTGGTGCCCCACGTGGCCCCCACCCTGGGCTATTCGAGTTTCGATGCCTGGCGGGGCCTGCCCCGGGTCGAGGGGTCCGGCAAGGGCTCCCAGGACCCGGTGATTGCCGGCTTTCTGGCCCAGTTCGGCACGGTGCGCGTGGCCCTGGAGGCGACCATCGCCCGGGCGGTCAAGGAGCGGACGGACCTCATTGTCGATGGGGTCCATGTGCTGCCGACCCATCTGGAGCTGACGGAGATTCGGGAGAAGGCGGTGGTGGTCCCCCTGATCCTGGCGGTCTCCACCCGGGCGCGGCTGGACGAGCAGTTCCAGCGCCGTAGCCGGGAGGCCCCGGACCGGGACTCGGCGCGCCATCGCGAGATGCTGTCCGAGATCTGGACCCTGCAGAACTTCATGGTGGATCAGGCGGAAAAGGCGGATATCCCGGTCATCGTCAACTGGGAGCTGGACGAAACCGTCAATCAGGTCATGGATGAGGTCATGCGGCACATCGTCGCGCGCTTCCCGCCGGACCAGGAGGCCCTGGAGTGACCGGGCTGCTCAGCCGCTGGCGGGCGGGGGGTCGGGGGGAGTCACCCGCCGCCCTGCTCTGGAGCTATACACCGATTTTCCTGGTCGCCCTGCTCGGTGTCCTGGCCTCCTGGCTGGTCTCGGCGCGCATCGGCGAACTGGAGCACCAGCGGCGTTTTGCCAGCTTCTCCGAGGCGGCCCGGGATCGGCTGTTGGTGGTGCAGCGGGAAATGGACTACGCCCTGGGTCTGGTCCAGGACCTGGGGGGTTTCTTTGATGCCGCCTCGCGGGTGTCGCGGCGCCAGTTCCGCGAGTTCGTCGCCCCGACTCTCAAGCGCAACCGCGCCATCCAGTCCCTGCAATGGGCCCCGCGGGTGACCCGGGAGGAGCGGCGGGACTTCGCCGCCAAGGTGCGCCTGGGCATCCCCCGCTTCCAGATCCAGGACCCAACCCCCGAGGGTGATCGGCGTCCGGCGCCCGACCGCCCGGTCCACTTTCCTGTCCTCTTCGTCCAGCCTTATCCGGAAAACACCCCGCTCCTGGGGCTCGATCTGGCCGCCGAGCCGCGGGTGCTCGAACTGCTCAACCTGGCGGTCGAGCGCCGGACCCTGGTGGTGGGGGAGCCGGAGGGCCAGGACAACAAGCCGGAGGGCGGTCGTTTCGCGGTCTATCGTCCGGTCTTTTCCCGGGTCGAGGAACAGGAAGGGCTGGAGACAGCGGGGGAGACCGAGCTCGAACCAGGCATCATCGAGGAACGGGAGGTGCGGGGTTTCGCCATCGGCGTCTTTCGTTTTGGCGTGCTCATCGAGCAGGCCCTGGCCAGCCTGGGGCCCAGCGGGGTGGATATCGCCTTCTGGGCCGAGGGGGAGGGTGGGCAACGGCGGCTGTTCCATGTCCATCGCTCCCGAACCCGGGATGGGGCGGCCTGGCCAGGGGATAGCCAACCCATTACCGCGACCTACGAGGGCCAGATACGGGTCGGGGACCAGACCTGGACCCTGGTCTGCGCGCCGGTACCGGGGGCCTTCAGCGCCGAGGGGTGGGGCGGTTCCCTGATCCTGGGCGGGGGTCTGGCCTTCACCTTCCTCACCTGCATCTATTTCTTCGCCCTGATCGGCCGGGATCGCCAGGTGCGGCGGTTGGTGGCGGAGCGGACGCTGGAGCTATCCCACACCAATGAGGCCCTGAACAAGGAGATCGCCGAGCGCCGGCGGGCGGAAGAGGCCCTGCAGTACCTGAATATCACCCTGGAGCATCGCGTAGAGCGCCGCACCGCGGAATCCGAACGGCGCGCCCGGGACCTGGAGCAGTTCGCCTACGTCGCCTCCCATGACCTCAAGGCCCCCCTGCGCGGGATCGCCAATCTCTCCGAATGGCTCAAGGAGGACCTTCAGGATCGGCTGACCCCGGAGACTCAGGAGCAGCTCGATCTGTTGCGCGACCGCGTGGCGCGGATGAACGCCCTGATCGAGGGGCTCCTGGCCTACTCCCGGATCGGCCGGGCGGCGGGGAGCCTGGAGACGGTGGACGTCGGCCAGTTGGTGCGGGAGGTCGTGGATTCCCTGGATCCACCGTTGGAGTTCCAGGTGGAGATCGCCCCGGACTTGCCGACCTTGCGCACGGATCGGCTGCACCTGTCCCAGGTCTTCGCCAATCTGATCGCCAATGCCATCCGTCACCATGATCGCGAGGTTGGCCTGGTGCGGATCGCCTGCCGCGCGGAGGAGGAACGCTGGGTCTTCAGCGTCGAGGACGACGGGCCCGGCATCCCCCCCGAATTCCGGCACAAAATTTTTCTCATGTTCCAGACCCTGGCGGTCAAGGACTACGGCGTCAATACCGGCATCGGCCTGGCCCTGGTCAAGAAGCTGGTGGAAGAGCATGGCGGCACCATTCACTTCGAGGATGCCGACCTCGGGCGGGACGGCCGGCGTGGCAGCCGGTTCGTGTTTTCCTGGCCTCGGCAGGAACAAGCCGCGGAAGACGGCGCGGATAAGATAACAACCCAACAAGAGGCATCGAGATGAGTGACCCTAACGGCGGCATCCTGCTCGTGGAGGATGACCGCGTTGATGTCATGACGGTGCAGCGTGCCCTCAAGCGCCGCGCGATCACCATCCCCCTGCACGTGGCGCGCACCGCCACCGAGGCCTTGGCGCTGTTGCGGGGCGAGGGCAAGGTCCGGCTCCCCTCCCGTCCGGAACTGATCCTGCTGGACCTCAACCTGCCGCGCATGAGCGGAATCGAGTTCCTCAAGGCCCTGCGGGCGGACCCGGCCCTGAGGGATCTGCGGGTGATCGTGCTGACCTCGTCCAACGAGCCCAATGACCGCGCCGCCGCCTTCCGGTACGAGGTGGAGGATTACATCGTCAAGCCGCACTCCTTCGGCCATTTCCGTACCCAGAGCAACGAGGCGCGACGCATCATGGGCTGGGGCGACGCCCCGCCGGCCAAGAACTGGGAGGAGGATCTCAATGCGGTCGATCAGTGTCTGGAGCAGCACCACCTGGTCATCGATGCCATCTACTCCAGTGACCTGGGCCGGGCCCGGGAAACCGCCCGTTACTTTGCCCGGCGGCGGGGACTGGCGGGGGTGGAGAGCCACCTGGCCTTCAATGAGGTCAACTATGGCGACCTCTTTGGTCTCGACAAGGATAGCGCCAGCACCGCGTACCCCCAGTTCAAAACAGACCCGGACTACGTCTTTCCCGGGGGGGAAAGTTTTCGTCAGATGCAGGCCCGGTGTTGCGCCCGGGTGCTGGAACTGGCTGCCGCTTACCCGGAGCGCACCCTCCTGCTGGTCGCCCATGCCGGGGTGATCCGCGCCCTGGTCTGCCACTTTCTCGGACTCGACCTGGTCGACCATTTGCGGCGCAAGGTCTCCCACCGTTATATCGGCGACTTCCAGTTTCAGGAAGGTCGCTGTCTGCGCTACGACGAACTCGGTCAGCCCTCCGGTTTCGTGCGCGACGGCATCATTGGCGTGCCGTGGATCTGTCCCACCCTAGGAGCGGCGTAAGGGACTTATAAAGCTCCATTTTCTGGTTCCCGATCTGTCCCCGGAGTGACTGACTCAATTCGGGAAACAACTAATGGCCAGTTTTATGCGGGAACGGATATGTCCATGTCCAGGCTGGAAGCGGCTACGTCCAAGCCTGAGGTCGGCGTGATTGCCTGATTCCCAACCACCCCTAGGGTTGTGTCCATTTCCCTCCCTTTGTGGGCGCACCTGACCCTCCCCCTCCGTCCCGAAAACTGGATTGCGTCTGGTATATCATGGCCAGACCTTGTCTTTCCGCCGGAGTCCCCGCCCATGCTGGTCTTACATGGCGCACCCGCCCTCTCCGATTTTCGTCTGCGTAAGCTTGAGCGACGCCTGGTGGCCGCGACTGGCCGGGAGTTACAGCTCTATGCCGAGTTCAGGCATTTCGTTGAGTTGGAGCAGGCCCTGGAGGAGGGGGAAGTCGCCATCCTCGAGCGCTTGCTGCGCTATGGCCCCCGGCTCATTAGCCACGAGCCCGCCGGTGAATTCCTGCTGGTGGTCCCCCGGGCGGGGACCATCTCCCCCTGGTCGTCCAAGGCGACCGATATCGCCCACAACTGTGGCCTGACCAAGATCCGGCGCATCGAACGGGGTACCGCCTACTGGCTGGCAACCCGGCCGGAAGAGATGCACGGCAAGGTCACTGGCGGCGCGGGCTCTGTGGGGAGAGGGCGCAATGGTGATGGTGCTTATGGCGAGGGTGGTGGTTATGACGTGAATCCGCCCGAGCCCCTGACCTCTGCCCAGCGTCGTGCGGCCATGGCCATCCTCCACGACCGCATGACCCAGCAGGTGCTGTGCGACGAGGAGGATGCCGCCTGCCTCTTCCTCCAGGCTGAGCCACGGCTCTGCCGCAGCGTGGACCTGCTGGCGGGTGGGCGCGCGGCCCTGGTCCAGGCCAATAGCGACTTGGGCCTGGCCCTGTCGGATGACGAGATCGATTATCTGGTGGACAGCTTCACCGGCCTGCGGCGCAATCCCACGGACGTCGAGCTGATGATGTTCGCCCAGGCCAATTCCGAGCATTGTCGGCACAAGATCTTCAACGCCTCCTGGGTCATTGACGGTCAGCCCCAGCGCCACTCCCTGTTCGGCATGATCTGCCATACCACCGAGCAGGCGCCGGACAAAGTGCTCTCCGCCTACCGCGACAACGCCGCCGTCATCCAGGGCTGGGAGGGCAAGCGCTTCCTGCCGTCGCCGGAGGGCGGGGTCTATGGTGAGCATGCCGAGGACATCCACATTCTTATGAAGGTGGAGACCCACAACCACCCTACCGCCATCGCCCCGGACCCGGGGGCAGCCACCGGGTCCGGCGGCGAGATCCGTGACGAGGGCGCCACTGGGCGTGGCTCCAAGCCCAAGGCGGGGTTGTGCGGCTTTTCCGTCTCCAACCTGCGTATCCCCGGCCTGGAGCGGTCCTGGGAGCGGGACCATGGCCGGCCCGGGCGCATCGTCTCGGCCTTGGAAATCATGCTGGAGGGCCCCATCGGCGCCGCCGCCTTCAATAATGAATACGGCCGGCCCAACCTCTGCGGTTATTTCCGCACCTACGAGCAGGTGGTCCCCGGCCCGGGTGGCAGCGAGCTACGCGGTTACCACAAGCCCATCATGATCGCCGGTGGACTGGGCAACATCCGCCCCGAGCACGTCGTCAAGCGCCCCTTCCCGGCGGGCTCGCCCCTGGTGGTGCTGGGCGGGCCGGCCATGCTCATCGGCCTGGGCGGTGGTGCCGCCTCCAGCATGGCCTCGGGAGCCTCGGCGGAGGACCTCGACTTCGCCTCCGTCCAGCGCGCCAACCCGGAGATGCAGCGCCGCTGCCAGGAAGTCATCGACCGCTGCTGCGCCCGGGGCGAGGACAGCCCCATCCTCTTCATCCATGACGTCGGCGCCGGCGGCCTGTCTAACGCCCTGCCGGAGCTGGTCCACGACGCCGGTCGCGGCGGCCGCTTCGAACTGCGGGCGGTGCCCAACGACGACCCGGGCATGTCACCCATGGAGATCTGGTGCAACGAGTCCCAGGAGCGTTATGTCCTGGCCATCGCCGCTGAGCGTCTGGAGGAGTTCAAGGCGATCTGTGAACGTGAGCGCTGCCCCTACGCTGTAGTTGGCGAGACCACGGCCGAGGAGCATCTGTTGTTGGGGGACGCCCACTTCGGCAACACCCCCATCGACATGCCCATGCCTCTGCTATTTGGCAAGCCGCCGCGCATGCTGCGGGAGGTCAGGCATCACCCCTTTCACAAGCCGGCCCTGGACTTGGCCGGGATCGACCTCAAGGAGGCGGCCCTGCGCGTCCTGCGCCTGCCGACGGTGGCGGACAAGACCTTCCTCATCACCATCGGCGATCGCAGCATCACCGGCATGGTGGCGCGGGACCAGATGGTGGGCCCCTGGCAGGTGCCGGTGGCGGACGTGGCGGTCACCACCAGTGACTGCTTCGGCGTTACCGGCGAGGCCATGGCCATGGGCGAGCGCACCCCCCTGGCTCTGATCGACGCCGCCGCCTCCGGGCGCCTGGCGGTGGGGGAGGCGATCACCAACCTGGCGGCGGCGGATATCGCCGCCCTGGGCGACATCAAGCTGTCCGCCAACTGGATGGCCGCCGCCGGTCACCCCGGTGAGGACGCCCGCCTTTACGAAACGGTCAAGGCGGTGGGTCTGGAGCTGTGCCCGGCCCTGGGGATCGCCATCCCGGTGGGCAAGGACTCCATGAGCATGAAGACGGTCTGGGAGCAGGATGGCGAGCGCCGGGCCATGACCGCGCCCCTGTCCCTCATCGTCTCCGCCTTCGCCCCGGTCACCGACGCCCGCCGTACCCTAACGCCCCAGTTGCGCCTAGACCTGGGCGATACTGACCTGATCCTCATCGACCTGGGGGCGGGACACAATCGCCTCGGCGGCTCCTGCCTGGCCCAGGTCTATGGTCAGGTGGGTAACCAAGGGCCGGATCTGGAACATCCCGAGAGCCTCAAGCGCTTCTTCGCCGCCATCCGCGAACTGGCGGGGGAGGGGTTGATCCTGGCCTACCACGACCGCTCCGATGGCGGCCTCTTCGTCACCCTCTGCGAGATGGCCTTCGCCGGGCGTTGCGGACTGGAGATCGACCTGGACGCCCTGGGTAGCGACGATCTCCTGGGTGTCCTCTTCAATGAGGAACTGGGCGCCATCATCCAGGTGCGTCATACGGACACGGACGATGCCCTGAAGGTGCTGCATGATCATGGCCTGGGTCCCTTGTCCTTCGTCATCGGCAGTTCCCGGGGCATGGAGGGCTCGGCGCGGGGCCGGGGGGGGCGGGATGAGCGGCGCATCCGCTTCCGGCGCCACGGGGTCTGCGTGCTGGAGGGGACGCGCACCGAGTTCCAGCGCGTCTGGTCCGAGACGACCTTCGCCCTCCAGTCCCTGCGCGATCACCCGGATTGCGCCGCCGAGGAACACGCCCGCATCGCCGATAGCCGCGACCCCGGTCTCCACGCCGAGCTGAGCTTCGATCCGGAGGAGGACATCGCCGCCCCCTTCATCCTCACCGGCAACCGGCCACGGCTGGCGGTGCTGCGCGAGCAGGGGGTCAATGGCCAGGTGGAGATGGCGGCGGCCTTCCACCAGGCTGGCTTTGCCTGCGTTGATGTCCACATGTCGGACCTCATCGCCGGCCGGATCGGGCTGGAGGACTTCCGGGGCCTGGTGGCCTGTGGCGGTTTTTCCTATGGCGATGTCCTCGGGGCGGGGGAGGGCTGGGCCAAGTCCATCCTCTTCAACCCCCGCGCCCGCGATCAGTTCCAGGCCTTCTTTGCCCGCCCCGATACCTTCGCCCTGGGGGTGTGCAACGGCTGTCAGATGCTCTCCAACCTGCGGGAGCTCATCCCCGGCGCCGAACACTGGCCCCATTTCGTGCGCAACCGCTCCGAGCAGTTCGAGGCCCGCACGGTCATGGTCGAGGTCCTGGAGACCCACTCCCTGTTGCTGGCCGGCATGGCAGGCTCACGGATGCCCATCGCCGTGGCCCATGGCGAGGGCCGGGCCGAGTTCCGCGACGGCGATCACCTGCGCTCCGCCGGCAGCCGGGTGGCCCTGCGCTACGTCGAGAATGCCGGGGGCATCGCCGAGCGCTATCCCGCCAACCCCAACGGCTCCCCCCTGGGCATCGCCGGCCTGACCACTAAGGATGGCCGGGTCACCATCATGATGCCCCATCCCGAGCGGGTCTTTCGTACTGTCCAGCATAGCTGGCGCCCCGATGGCTGGGGGGATGATGGTCCCTGGATGCGTCTGTTTCGCAATGCCCGGGTTTGGGTGGGTTAGCCGTGAGTTCCCTGTGGGTTAGGTCTACGCCCGCCCACAGGCCGACCTGGCTGTTGTAAAAATCACCGCCGTTGCATGAATGCTACATTTTCCGTGAGCGACCAACCGGCCTTCGGCTGATGGCGAACAAGGTGACGGATAATCGGGCGGAATTGACTCCCGGGCATGCCCCTCACCGGTGCCGAGGGGCATGCGAAGTCTGGTTATGTGGTAATAAGTATACAGTAGCAAGGCTGTGACGCCCCTTCCGGATTATTCGATGTCAATTGAATCAATAACTTGAAAAAAGACCGACTTGAAGTCGTTGCGAAATTGTCGGTAGGGGAAAAAGGTTGCACTGTGGCCTGTGTTTTACGCTACAATTAAGAACGACGGACGATTATGTGCAACAGAGGCTGTATTACGCCGGCTGTCATGGCGGATATCCGGAGCCAGGCTTCGGTACAGGGCGCTCAGCGTCGTTGTTGTCATTCGTCTAATGTATAATTTCTGGCCTAGGCCGAAACGCCGAATTTCTAAACCAAGTCCTTCTAACCTGAACAGAGGATAAGAGAACATGTACCAAGCAACGAAGATCCTAGGCCGTGTGGTGCCGATCGCGCTGGCCGTCAGCCTCATGGCTCCCGCCGTGCAAGCGGTCGAGCAAGATAGCTTCTGGTTCGCCTCTGGCGATGCCTCCCTTCCCCAGGGCCAGGCCTGGGTGAATAGCGCCGGTGAGTGCTGGCGCAGCGCCTACCCGGATGGCCCCAACAACCTGCCCCCCTGCGCCGCCCCCAAGGTTGTCGTCGCCGAGGAGGTTACCGTCCGCCTGAACTTTGAGTTCGATAAGTACGAAGTCCCGACCTATGTCGTGAACAAGCAGGAGATTGCTCTGATCGACAAGTACATCGCGGACATCCAGTCGACTCCCGAGACCGAGGTGGTCACCGTCGTGGGTCATACCGACGCCGTGGGTTCGGACGCCTATAACATGGCCCTGGGTCAGCGCCGTGCCGATGCCGTCCGTAACTACATCATCAAGCAAGGTTATCCGGCCCAGCATGTGGCCCCCGCCAAGTCCATGGGCAAGCGTGACCTGCTGCCCAATTACCCGCCGGATTCCGTCGAGCAGCGCCGTGTCGTGCTGACTAAGACCGACCTCAAGTGATTGGGGACTGAGACCAAGGGGCATGACCCCTTGATCGGCGCATAAAAAAACCGGCCACAATGATGTGGCCGGTTTTTTTTGCGTACCCGTTCAGACCCCCTCTCCCCAACCCTCCCCCACCAGGGGGGAGGGAGCAAGAGATTCAGCGCCTTGTGCCACCGAAGCCCTCCTAGTGCGCGAGGGGTCTGAACAAATACTTATTTGCGTCGGCGATTCCGCTGAGGTCGGGGGTACGCCCTAAGCTGATCGCGCGGGTCATGCCCAGGAGCAAATCTGATCAAGGTCAAGGCACCTTCCACTTCGCCGGGGGAACCTGCTCGCCCCCTTTCCTACCGAGAAGCCATCATGAGCGACGCCATCTCCACCTACATGACCGCGGATCACCGCCATTGTGATCACTATCTGGCGAACTTCGAGCAGGCCGTGGACCGCGGTGAATGGGACGCGGCTGGCACCTCGGGCCAAGATCTGAGTGAGTCCCTGCTGCGCCATTTCGCTCGCGAGGAGGAAAAGTTGTTCCCTGATCTGTTGGCCCTCGATCCGCGGGCCCGGGGGCCGGTCCAGGTCATGACCATGGAGCACCGCCAGATGCGCGCCCTGCTCGATGAACTGCGGGAGGCCCTGGGCGGCCGGGACGCGAAGGCCTGTCTCGGCCTGG
>JAGVUH010000187.1 GCA_019136395.1 Gammaproteobacteria bacterium | reverse complement strand
AGTGGGCGGGGGCAAGCCCTGGCTGCAAGGGCCAAGACCCCGACCGCCGCCACCACCCCAGCCGGGTCCCCGGCCACCAAAGCCCCGGCCTTGCATCAGTTGCGCGTGCCGCTCACGCTGCTCGGGGGTCAGGATGGCATCCACCCGATCCCGCATGGATTGCCGCATGGCCTGGCGCTGAGTCTGCTGCTCCTTGAAGATCTCCCTGAGCTGGTCCTGTTGCACCGGGTTCAACCCGAGCATGGTCGTCATCCGCTCGACCCGGAAGTCGACATCCGCCCCCGGCCCACCCCAACCAGGTCCCTGGCCAGGGCCATAACCGCCCCAGGGTTGGGCCAGAGCGGTCGCCGCGATCGCCATCAAGCCGATGGCACTGGCGCTGAGCAATTTGTTCATGATCGTTCTCCACTGGTTACTGCCTGGCCTTGCCGACCTGGCAAGGCCTGTGGGAATCGGGCCAGGCCCCCACCCTCTTCGGCGGGGGCTTGGATCTCTTCCTTGACCATAAGCTTAGCCAGCCCTCATGCAAGGGCCATGCAGCAAGCGGGGAAATAAAGTGCACCCGGTTACCGTGGACACTCGACTGATTGCATTGAGTCAATTTCGCGCCACCCGAATACCCGTGCCCCCTCCCGGTCATACGCGGCATCACCACCGTAAACGATGCAGGGGGGCAGCGCCTCCTCCCCCGCCAGGCCTAACCACTTTCGCGCACCTGCCAGCCAATCCGCGACGAAGGTGGCGCCGGACTTGATCTCGATGGCCTGGAGTTTCGACCGGGTTTCGAACACCACATCGACCTCGTGACCCGCATTGTCACGCCAGAAGTACAACTCGGCCGGCTGCCCGGCATTGAAGCGCTGCTTGATTAGTTCGGACACCACCCAGGTCTCGAACAAGGGGCCGCGCATCGCATGGGTATTCATCGTTTCGGCATCACGAATGCCCAACAGCCAGGCTGCCAGCCCCACATCCAGGAAATACAGCTTGGGTGTTTTCACCAGACGCTTGCCGAAGTTGCGGAAATAGGGCGGTAGCCGCATCACCAGGTAACTGGTCTCCAGCACGGACAGCCACTCGCGCGCCGCCGTCTGCGAAATACCGCAGTCAGCCGCCAAGGCGGACAGATTCACCAACTGGCCGATGCGCGCGGCGCACATCTTCACGAAGCGCTGAAAGAGATCCAGATCGCGCACCGCCAGCAACTGCCGGACATCCCGCTCAACATAGGTCGCCACATAGTTGGGAAACCACAGGGTTGGCGGGATCTCGCGATCAAAAAGCGGCGGATAGCCCCCCTGGCACAAAGCGACATCGAGCGAATCCGGCAGCTTGCCGGCGTCCTTCAACTCGGTCAGCGAAAAAGGTAACAACTGCACCAGGCCCACGCGGCCAGCCAGCGACTGACTGATTCCCGAGCGCGGGCCGAACTGTTGCGATCCCGTCAAGATGAAATCGCCCATGCGCCGGCGCGCATCGACCAAACCCTGCAGATAGGAAAACAAGGCCGGACAACGCTGCGCCTCGTCAATCACCGCGCCTTCCGGAAATCGCGCCAAAAAGCCGCGGGGGTCACGCAGGGCATATTCCCGCTCTTCCGGATCTTCCAGCGATACATAGGCCCGGTCGCCGAACAAGCCGCGCACCAGCGTGGTCTTGCCCGACTGTCGGGGGCCCACAAAGGCCACGATGGGGAAACCCCGCGCCACCGCACGGGCCAAGGCTTCTGATTGACGTTTGATCATGCCGGGACCTTACAAATCCGCTTTTCGAAATTCAATCTGTAAGATTCTGCTCACACTGGTCGTAGCAACGGCGGTGGTCAAGGGATGAAGGCGATGCCCCTGGGGTGCCTACTGGATCAGGTGCTTAGTAACTGATAATTATCAAGAAGCCGCCCAAGGGTCAGGAATGCGACAAATTTTTTCCGAGGGGATGATGAGCGATGCCAGTCAGCGAGGCAAGGTCTGTCATGGTGTGGTGGGGAGTGGTAGGGGGTGGCAGACCCAAGCCGCAAGGTCCAAGGCCCTTGCCACCGTCACCACCCCAGCCAGATCCCTGACCAGGGACATAACCGCCCCAGGGTTGGGCCTCCGGCTCAAGAAAACTGTCACCCTCAACATCATACAAGTGCTTGATCGGTGACCCCAAGAGGATGGTAGGTAGCCAGTGACCGTGCGAAATGCAGCGTGTTAAGCAGGGAGGGTATACTGCGCAGGAAATTTTCAAGGACAAAAAAAACAGCGCCTGCGGTAGCGGTAGCGGTAGCGGTAGCGGCACGATGGAGATTCATGCCGGACATCCCTGGTGGTAATCAACCAGAACCCGCGGCTGATGGTGCCGGTACTCCATCGGCCACCTCACCAGCAGCCCACTGTGTAACGACAGAATTTGCCCATGAGTCTGTTTAAGTCAAAACAACGGATCGCAGATCATGGGGAGGTCTTCACCCCCACCTGGATGGTCGAGGCGATGCTCGATCTCGTCAAAGGCGAAACCGAGCGCATTGACTCGCGCTTTCTGGAGCCCGCGTGCGGAAAGGGGAATTTCCTCGTTCGGATTCTGCAACGCAAGTTTGCCGCCGTCGAAATCAAGTTTGGAAAATCTGATTTTGAAAAACAGCACTACGCGCTACTCGCCCTGATGTGCACTTACGGGATCGAACTCCTGGAGGACAACATTGCTGAATGCCGCGCGAACATGCTGGAAATGCTTGCCGACTACCTGAATATCGCGGCGTCGGATGATCTCCATCGAGCGGCTGCCCATGTGCTGTCGCAGAACATTGTCCACGGGGATGCCCTGGCGATGCGTAACAGCCAGGGTTATGCGATCACCTTTGCGGAGTGGGGTTACCTCGGTAAGGGGAAGTTCCAGCGCCGCGACTTCCGCTTTGATGTACTTACTCATCGGTCGGCCTATGGCGAACAGGGTTCACTGTTCGCCCACCTGGGCCAGCACGAGATATTCACGCCGATCAAATCATACCCACCTATGACCGTGCGCGAACTTGCCCGCGGAACAGCAACCGGGGGCGTCCCAAGGGAAGCCAAGTGAACGGCCAGGCTCGCTTTGCCCTCCGCGGGCGGAACCCGGACGTACTGACCTGCATTGCCAACCTGTCCAATGACGAGGTGTTCACACCACCCGAGTTCGCTAACCGGATGCTGGACGCCCTCGCTGAGGCATGGGCCGCCGCAAACAACGGCGCGAACCTCTGGGCTGACCCTTCGGTGCGGTTTCTGGACCCCTGCACTAAGTCGGGCGTGTTTCTCCGTGAGATCACCAGCCGCTTTACCAAGGGTCTTGCCGCGGAGATCCCGAACCTTGAGGAGCGCGTCGTTCACATTCTGACCAGGCAGGTGTTCGGCATTGGCATTACGCACCTGACCAGCCTGCTGGCGCGCCGCAGCCTGTATTGCTCGAAGCACGCCAATGGCCCCCATTCCATTGCCAAGCATTTCGACAGTGAGGCGGGCAATATCTGGTTTGAACGCGTCGAGCATACCTGGGCAAATGGCAAATGCGCCTTTTGCGGGGCAAGCCAGAGCACCCTGGATCGCGGCTCGGAGATGGAAAGTCACGCCTATGCGTTCATTCACACCCACGACATCCAGGCTCGAATTGCCGAGATGTTTGGAGGCGCTATGCAATTCGACGTAATCATTGGCAATCCGCCCTACCAGTTGAACGATGGCGGCTTTGGCACCAGTGCGGCGCCGATTTATCAGATGTTCGTCGAGCAAGCCAAGGCATTGGAGCCACGTCATTTGCTGATGATTATTCCGGCCCGATGGTTCGCGGGCGGCAAGGGGCTGGATGAGTTCAGAGAGTCCATGCTGACTGATAATCGCCTGCGGTCAATTGACGACTTTCTCAGCGCCTCGGATGTCTTCCCGGGGGTGGGTCTCAAGGGTGGGGTTTGTTACTTCCACTGGGAGCGGGACAATCCCGGGCAATGCCAGGTGACCACTCATTTCAAGGACTGGCCCATCTCGACCGCCACTCGCCCGCTTCTTGAAGCGGGCGTGGACGTGTTCATCCGCTTCAATGAAGGATTGTCCATCCTCAAAAAAGTCATGGCGATCGAGAGTGGGGAACCTCACTCCCTGTCTCTCCCCGCCGGTCACAGGTTTGAGCAACTGGTCAGTTCCAGAAAGC
Source organism: Gammaproteobacteria bacterium (assembly GCA_019136395.1). The sequence goes on along the minus strand of JAGVUH010000187.1, from coordinate 1,625 downwards.
CTTTCGGACTGGATACGACGTTCAAGGGCAAGGCCGTCAAGGCACCCGGCGACCTTCTGGTACATCAGAACGGCGGCACGGGATACATCCCCAGGAATGCGATAACCACCGGCACCTCGCTCATCGACAAGTGGAAGCTGTTCGCTGGCTACGCTGCTCCAGGAACCGGGAACAGAGACACCTACCCGCACCGAATCATCAGCACGCCCTTCCTCGGAGAACCGGGCAGTATCTCCTCGGAGACCTATCTCTGCATCGGCCCGTTCGACACGAGGAGTGAGGCGGAAAGCGCCCTGTCCTACCTCTCCTGTCGGCTGACGCGTCTTCTGATTCTCCTGCACAAGCCATCCCAACACGTAACACGCAAGGTCTACACCTTCGTACCAACGCAGGAATGGACGCGGCATTGGAAGGACGAGGACCTCTACGCAAAATATGGCCTCACCGCCAGTGAAATCGCGTTTATTGAGAAGGTGGTCCGCCCGATGAATCTTGGCCAAGTCTCCGAGCATGACTAAGCCCATCGAGGAAATCCTGGCGCCCAGGCCGAAGGCCCGGCCGCGCATCTACGCTTACTCGATTAACGATGCGGCCCACCAGGGTCTCCTCAAGGTGGGCCAGACCACGCGCGACGTGAAGCAGCGCGTTGCCGAACAGCTCAAGACCGCCGCGATCAAGAACTACAAGATCGTGCTGGACGAACCCGCCGAGCGGAGCGACGGTACGGTCTTCACCGATCACCAAGTGCGAGCGGCGCTCACCAGTAAGGGTTTCGACAAACATGAACTGGAGTGGATGCGGTGCTCGGTCGCCGATGTGCGGACCGTGCTCACCGAACTACGCACCGGTCTGACGTTCACCGGCACCCATCACGCCACGTACTCCATGCGCTGGGAGCAAGCCGAAGCCGTCAACAAAACCCACGCCTACTTCCACTCGATCTGGGCGGAGGACAGTCACGCAGTACCGCGCTTTCTCTGGAATGCGAAGATGCGCTTCGGGAAGACCTTCACCACCTACCAGTTGGCCAAGAAACTCGGGGCCAAGCGCGTGCTCGTGGTGACCTTCAAGCCCGCCGTCGAGGATGCGTGGCAGACGGACCTTGAATCTCATGTGGATTTCGATGGGTGGCGATTTCTCTCCCGCAACTCCGGCAGCGATCCCACCAAGGTTGGGCGCAAGCAGCCACTGGTCTATTTCGGCTCTTTCCAGGACCTCCTAGGCCGGGACGCGACGGGGAGCATCAAGGCCAAGAACGAATGGCTGCATACGGTGAACTGGGACCTGGTAGTCTTCGATGAGTACCACTTTGGTGCCTGGCGGGAAACAGCCAAGGAACTGTTCGAGGGCGAGGAAGAGACGGTCGCCAAAAAGGAGGCCCAACTTGAATACGCCGCCGGCCTGGCGAGTGTCAACGAAGACCTCAGCGAGCTTTCGGAGAAGGAGGTCGAGTTCCTGCCGATTACCACCAAGGCCTATCTCTACCTCTCCGGCACCCCCTTCAGGGCGCTGGCCACCGGGGAGTTCATCGAGGAGCAAATCTTCAACTGGACCTATACCGACGAACAGGGCGCCAAAGAAGACTTTGCCGTCAATAACCCCGGCAAGTGGAACCCTTACGGTTC
>JAGVUH010000241.1 GCA_019136395.1 Gammaproteobacteria bacterium | reverse complement strand
GGTTGCTCGACGACTACCGTGCGCGTGCTGGGCTGACTCAGCAGATACCCCAGGCCGATGCCGCCGATAATGGCCGGCGCCACCCAGGCACCATCATAGCGGTACCTGTGCGGTGGGGGTGGCAGGGGGTGGTGGTGATGGTGGTGACCCCCGTGCCCCTTGGGTCGCCCCGGTGGGTCTGCGGCGGCGGTCACCGTGGTCACCAGCAGGGCAACGGCCAGGGCCGAAGAGTAAGCGGTTCTACCGTTCATGCTGCCTCCAGCGTCGTCATTATCGGAACCGAGAGTTGGTGAGGAGACCTCACGGTTTGATAATCTATCGGGAAAATGTGCACGAATCAGGTAGAAAGACGCTCAAATAAGCTGCACGCGATCACCCGGCCTCGCCCTCATCACCTGCGTTACGAACTCAAATCATGAACAGCCTCTGGGCCATCTTCATTCTGCTCCTGATCGGCTGGTACTGGCTCGACAGCCTCAGGGCCCGCGAATTGGCCTTGGGCATCTGCCGGGCGGCCTGCGAACAACGGGCGTTACAACTTCTCGATCAGACCGTGGCTCTGCGTCGCCTGCGGTTGCGCTGGACGAGCGAGGGCGTGCGCCTGCGTCGGACCTACCGTTTCGAGTTCAGCGACGCGGGGGCCGAACGCTACAGCGGCTATCTGACCCTGGTGGGACTAAACCTTGAAGGATTGAGTTTCGGCCTGCCGGACCAGGTCCGGGATGCCTGAGCACCGGCCTATTTGACCACCCGTAAATTGGGCTTGCCGCGCTTGGGCTGGGAGGGCGGCGCCGGATGCTCATCCGTCGGCGGCGAGGTCCCGGCCCCCTCCTCGGCCTCTTCCTCCGGAAAGAGCATGCCATGGCCGTTTTCGCGGGCATAGATCCCCATCACGGCGGCGATGGGGACCATGACATCCAGGGGGCGACCGGAAAAGCGAGCGTTGAAGACGATCTCGTCGTTGCCAATGACCAGTTGACGCACCGCGCTGGGGCTGAGATTGAGGACGATCTTCCCATCCTGGACGAACTGGGTGGGGACCACCGTCGGGGAACGGCTGGTATCCACCAGCAGGTGGGGGGTCATGTCGTTATCCAGGATCCAGTCGTACAAAGCACGGATCAGGTACGGGCGATTGGAGGTCATGTCAGGCTTCTCCAGACTCGGCCCCGCCCAACGGGGCCAGGCCCCAACGTCAAGGTCTGGCCGTCTCGTGCGGCATTTCCCGTTCGATTTCCGTCAGGCTGTGCCGGAAGGACGGCAGGTCGAAGATTCGCTTCATGTACTGGTGGATGGCGGTGGCGTTGGGCGGGATCTCCACCCCCAGAATCGGCAGCCGCCACAGGAGGGGCGCGATGCAACAATCGACCAGGGAAAACTCGTCGCTCATGAAATAGGGCTTGGCGCCAAACACCGGCGAGGTGACGATCAGGCTTTCACGCAGTTCCTTGCGCGCCTGGGCGATATCCTCCGGGCGGCTGCCCTTGATGATCCGCCCCATGAGTTGGTACCAGTCCTGATCAACCCGATACATGAACAGCCGGGCCGTGGCCCGGGCGATGGGATCGACCGGCATCAGCGGCGGGTGCGGGAAGCGCTCATCCAGGTATTCCATGATGATGCGGGATTCCCACAGGCGCAGGTCACGATCGACCAGGGTCGGCACCGTGCCGTAGGGGTTGAAGTCCATCACTTCCTCAGGGAGGTTCTGGGCATCGACATCCACGATATCCACCGCGATGCCCTTTTCGGCAAGGACAATCCGGACGCGGTGGCAGAATGGGCAGGCGGGGTCGGAGAAGAGAGTCATCACGGATCGTCGATTCGTACCCACGGCTATTTATCCTTTGCTCCAACGAAGGCAGGCCCTCGCGGGAGCCCCAAGTTTTGGCTGGCCTGGATTATAGCCGAGATCAGGGGTTGGTCAGTGGGAAAACCAGCTGACGCTGACCAGGGCTCGGCGAGGCGTTGGCGGCACCTTCAGGCCGGATTGTCGATGTCCAGGAAGCGATGTTCGAGGCCAAACCGCGCTGCCAGGTGCTCACCCAGGGCCTGGATACCCAGGCGCTCGGTGGCGTGGTGGCCGGCAGCGAAATAATCCAGACCCTGTTCCCGCGCCAGATGGGTGGTCTGTTCCGAAATCTCCCCGCTCAGATAGGCATCCACCCCCAGGGCCGCCACCTCGGTGATGAAGCCCTGCGCGGCGCCCGTGCACCAGGCGATGGTCGTCAGCGGGGCACCGCGACCAGGGATACGCAGGGGGACCCGGCCCAGGGCCGCCGCCACCCGGAGGGCGAAGGCCTCGCCCTCCAGAGGCTCTGGTAATCGGCCCCGCCAGACCAGGCCACGGCCCGCGGCGGTGGGCTCGGGGGCCTCGATACCCAGCCGCACGGCCAACTGACGGTTGTTGCCCAGCTCCGGGTGGGCGTCGAGGGGTAGGTGATAGGCCAGGAGGCTGGCGCCGGAGCTGATCAAGGCCCGGGCCCGCCGGCCCTTGAGGCCGATCAGGCAAGGCGATTCCCCCTTCCAGAACCAGCCGTGATGCACCAGCAAGGCATCGGCCTCGGCAGCGATGGCCGCCTCGATCAAGGCCAGACTGGCGGTCACCCCGGTGACCAGGCGCCGCACGGGCCGCGTGCCCTCGACCTGGAGCCCATTGGGGCAATAGTCCTCAAAGGCCGCAACGGCCAGGAGCTCCTCACAGTAGGTCGCCAGTTCCGCGGACGTGACCATCCATCCTCCCCCCTACAATGTCAGTAACCATTCATCCCCCTCTACCCAACCCCACCGTCCAGGGGGGAGGGAGTGGGAGTATCAGCAACTGGTGCCACAGAAGGCCTCATGGGGCGCGAGGGGTCTGAACGGGTACCGATGTCGTCAAGCAGTTTTGACCAATTCGCTCACCCTTCAGGCCAGCATTCGCGCCGTCCTGAACGCCGCGGCACGCCGTGGACAGGGCATCAGTTGTTCTGGATGACGATGCGTGGGAACTTGGCGGCATAGTCCTTGGCCTGGAGTGACAGCTTGGCCGCCGTCTTGCGGGCGATCTCCCGGTAGATCTGGGTGACGCGGGACTCCGGCTGGGCGACCACCGTGGGCTTGCCGCTATCCGTTTCCTCGCGGATATGGATATCCAGGGGCAGGGAGCCCAGCAGATCCACCCCGTATTGCTCGGCCATGGATTGACCGCCACCGGAACCAAAGATGTGCTCCTCGTGGCCGCACTTGGAGCAGATGTGGATGCTCATGTTCTCGACGATGCCGAGGACGGGGACCTCCACCTTCTGGAACATCTTCAACCCCTTGCGGGCATCCAGCAGGGCGATGTCCTGGGGGGTGGTGACGATGACGGCCCCGGAGACGGGCACCTTCTGCGCCAGGGTCAACTGGGTGTCGCCGGTGCCCGGCGGCAGGTCGATGACCAGGTAGTCCAGGTCCGCCCAGTTGGTATCGTTGAGGAGCTGCTCCAGGGCCTGGGTGACCATGGGCCCGCGCCAGATCATGGGCGTCTCCTCGTCGATGAGAAAACCGATGGACATGGCCTGGAGGTGATAGGAATTCATGGGCTCCAGGCTGTTGCCATCCTTGGACTCGGGCCGGCCGGAGATACCCAGCATGCGCGGCTGGGAGGGACCATAGATATCGGCGTCGAGGATGCCGACCCGGGCGCCCTCGGCGGACAGGGCCAGGGCCAGGTTGACCGCGGTGGTGGACTTGCCGACGCCCCCCTTGCCCGAGGCGACGGCGATGATGTTCTTGACGTTGTCGATGGGTTTGAGGGATTTCTGCACCGAGTGGGCGACGACCTTCCAGGAGACGTCCACCTGAGCGTCAGACACCCCGGGCACGGCGGCGATCCGCTCCTGAAGCGCGGTCCGGATCTGGTCGAGGACGCCATTGGCCGGGAAGCCCAGGACCACCTTGACCTTGACCTGGCCACCCTCGATCTCGATGCCCTTGACGCAGGCGGCCCCGACCAGGTCACGCCCCAGACTGGGCTCGACATAGGTCCTGAGGGCGGCTTCGATGGCTTCTTTGGTGACGTCTGACATGAAACACTCCGATGAATGGGTCCCGCGACCGCCGCCCTGGGGGCGGGACCCGTGTGACGGGCCGGTTCCGGGAGGGAAAACAAGGTAGAAAGCGGATCTCAGACCGGCCATGACGGGTCGGCCCGACGATGGGGGCGAGTTTGGTCTTGGCCCCGCGCTTTTCAAGCCTGGGCTGACGATAGCTACATGGCCCGGTGGCGCCCCCGCATGCGATACTCGCCACCCATTAGCTGCCCCCCTTGGCCAGGCCGTTCGCGGCACGGCACCAGACCCGCGGGGGCCCGTCGGCAGTCCACGGAAACCCTTCACCACAAGAATCCGCGTCATGAACGATACCCGAGACATCCTGGTCACCAGCGCCCTGCCCTACGCCAACGGTCCCATTCACATCGGCCATCTGGTGGAGTACATCCAGACGGACATCTGGGCGCGATTCCAGAAGATGCGCGGCCACCACTGTTACTACGTCTGCGCCGACGACGCCCACGGCACCCCCATCATGCTGCGCGCCCGTCAGGAGGGCATTACCCCCGAGGAGCTGATCGCCCGGGTGGCCGTGGAGCATCAGGCCGACTTCGCCGCCTTCCGCATCGGCTTCGACAACTACCACTCCACCCATTCCCCGGAAAACCACCACTGCGCCACCCTCATCTACGAGCGCAACCGGGACGCGGGCCACATTGCCAAACGCACCATCACCCAGGCCTATGACCCCGTGGAGCGGATGTTCCTACCGGACCGCTTCATCAAGGGCGAGTGCCCCAAGTGCGGGGCGGCGGACCAGTATGGCGACAACTGCGAGGCCTGTGGCGCCAGCTATTCCCCGGCGGAACTCGGGAACCCCCGCTCCGCCGTCTCCGGCGCCGTACCCGAGCAGCGCGAATCCGATCACTACTTCTTCAAGCTGGCCGACTTCGAGGACATGCTGCGCGCCTGGACCAAGGGCGGCGCCCTGCAAAAGGAGATCGCCAACAAGCTGGACGAATGGTTCGAGGCCGGGCTCCAGGAGTGGGACATCTCCCGCGACGCCCCCTACTTCGGCTTCGAGATCCCCGACCACCCGGGCAAGTTCTTCTATGTTTGGCTGGACGCCCCCATTGGCTACATGGCCAGTTTCAAGAACCTCTGCGACCGCACCCCGGGGCTGGACTTCGACCACTTCTGGCGGGCGGACTCGACGGCCGAGCTGTACAACTTCATCGGCAAGGACATCATCTATTTCCACGCCCTCTTCTGGCCGGCCATGCTCCACGGCGCCGGCTTCCGTCCGCCGACGGCGGTCCTGGCCCACGGCTTCCTCACCGTCGATGGTCAGAAAATGTCCAAGTCCCGCGGTACCTTCATCCGCGCCCGCACCTATCTGGAGCACCTCAACCCTGAGTATCTGCGCTACTACTTCGCCGCCAAGCTGGGCCCCACGGTGGAGGACATCGACCTCAATCTGGAGGACTTCACCCTGCGGGTGAACAGCGACCTGGTGGGCAAGGTGGTCAACATCGGCAGCCGCTGCGCCGGCTTCATCACCAAGCGCTTCGCCGGCCGCCTCGCGGACGACCTAATGGATAAAGCCCTGTTCGCGGACTTTGTCGCCGCCGGGGCCAGCATCGCCGAGGCCTATGAGCGCCGCGAGTTCAGCCGCGCCACCCGCGAGATCATGGCCCTGGCCGACCGCGCCAACCAGTGGATCGACGAACGGGCCCCCTGGGTGGTGGCCAAGGACCCGGCGCGGGAGGCCGAGCTCCAGGCCATCTGCTCCCAGGGCCTCAA
>JAGVUH010000450.1 GCA_019136395.1 Gammaproteobacteria bacterium | reverse complement strand
CCTCGACGGCGTTCCACGCCATAATAACCCCGGCCAGCAATCCGCTGGCCCACACAATCAGCCTCTTGGTGTTCTTCAGCCATTGACTACCCTCCACCACTTCACGCAGTTCGTTTTCGGCGCCATAAAACCAAGCGCTTCGGGCACTATCGGTTTGCATCCAGGTGCAGAAGCGCTCGACCTCCTCCTTGAGGTCGTCCAGCTCGTGCTGCGTGTGCGTGCGCACATCGCTCATTTCGCGGGCCAGGGAGATCAACTGCATTTCCAGACTGCGGATTTTCGCCATCTGATCGTCGTGCAATTGTCTCCGCAGCTCCTCTTCACCCATTGGTGAACCCGGAAGCGGTTAATGCCAGCAAGGCCCCAGCGAGCAGGCCGTGGGCGAAGACGGGCACGTAGCGCAAGAGGGCGGCACTCATTTGGCGAACACGCCCGTGCGGTTGAAGAGCGCAACCAATATGCCAATGGCCTTTTCAATGAATGGCCAGAGCGTTGTCGCTTGCCCGCTGACTGATTCGAGTATTTCACGAATCGCCGCCAGTTTGGCCTCCCCCTGGCCTTGGCCGGGGATAGCCTCTTCAATGGCCTTTATGGCAGCGATGATCGCGGGCAAGAGTTGCAATAGCGCGGTCGACTCAGGAATCTCGGAAAACGCCGCGGGGATCGCTGTCAGCCGCCCCGTGGGTGCGCACTGGCAGCCGCAGATCACGAGTACCAACCCGAGCCACGAGCGTCGGATCAATCGGCGCACTGCGGCGCACCGTGCCCCAGGCAGCGAGGGCCAAGCCACCCAATTCGACAGCCTTGAGCAGGATGTCGGTAATCTGGCCATCGTTCACCTCGAAGCCGAAGCGCCCGGCGAGCAGCGCCAGGACACTCGCTAGCAGCCCCAGTGCGGCGCGACTGGTCCACCAGGGTTTGGCTACTGGCGGATAAATCACCTCGGGCGTGATGTTCTCTTGCGTCTGCTTGCGGAAGGCGGCATCGGTCTTGGGGCCATAGATGCCGTCAACCGTGAGTGGCCCATAGCCAAGATCGTTGAGATTGATCTGAAGCCGGCGAACTTCGGCGCGAGTCATAATTCAAACCCCAGCCACGCGGCAAGCTGCGCCGCGCCGGCGATCAGGGCGCAAGCGGCATGGCGGGCGGGTCGAGGTTCATGTTTTCTTCATCCGGTAAACTTTGGATGCGGCTTTTACAATGGCGCGTCTGGCAGCCGCGCGCAGCCCAGTGTGGTTTTCCACGCGCACATCTTTTTTGAAATCGTGACGACCGACTTGAGCCACGCCGCGCTCGGCATCTACCACAATAGACAGGCTAAGCTGCATGGCCAGCCTAAACGCTTCTCCGTCATCGCTTAGCGGGTTCCAGTAATACCCGCTGGTTTCGTCTATCAGGACAAACAGCCCAGGCTCATTGCCATGCGGGCGGGCGATGTGTTTTTTCCGCACTGCCTTCGCTGCTCGTTTGAGTAAGCCAATGTCTGATTTCGTCATCACTTTTTCCACAAACGTTGCAAAATCTGAAAATTGTTTAGGCTGCTTGCGCCCATGATGGGCGCAAGCGTTACTCCGCCCACGCATGGTGGGTGAGCAGGTCCGTGACCTTGACGGGACGCGGACGCTCGGGCTCGATGACGCCACGACCCATGTTAATCGGCCTCTCGTGGGGAGAGGTTCATAGGGTGGCGGCCAACTCGAACAGCTCATCCACGTCCGCCGCGCTCAGGCCCCGTAGGTCAGGGCCGCACCAATGGCGAGGTAGGCGGTCACAGCGTCCACCCTAGCCAGGCGCTCAGTTGCACGGCGAGGGCCATCAGCACGCTGGCAACGAGGAACCAAAAGGCGATGTCGTGCGTGTCGAGGCGGTTCATAGCCCGATCTTCGCCCGTTCGGTGCGACCCCATTCCCGCGCAGCCTCAACATCGGTCTGGTACTGCGCCAGGGCCTCAGCCTCGCCAGGCAGCAGGGTGTAGCTATTCTGAAGGGCGCCGACCGCGATCCTGGCAAAGTACAGCTCCTCATCCAACGGATACTTGGCACGGATCAGATCAATGACGCGCTGCGCGATCAGTTGCGCGTGCGGACTGGCGGCCTTGATGGCTTCGCGCAAGGCGGGCGACAGGTCGACGGCTTCCCAGGTGGTGAGGGCTGCGGGGATCTGGGGGGCGATGCCGGCGGGGGAGGGCTGCGGGGATCTGGGGGGCGATGCCGGCGGGGACGGCGACGTAACGCCAGCCGTCGAGCTCGCAGAGTTCCGTAAGGGTATCGTGGTAATCCTCGCCATCGGGGCCAAGGGGGCGCGGGTCATGGCCATGGGGGCCGTGGACGATAGCGGGCTGGTAGCGATAGAGTTGGGCGTTGGGCATGGCGGTTTCCGGTTGCGGTTTAGTGGCGGTTTCTCGTAGCGGTTGATTGGGTGGCTTGTGGGCGGCGGTGATGTTACTTAGCCGGGGGTGAGGGCGTGAGAGGAGGACGGCTCCTTGCTGAGCCGGTGATGATCGTGGCGCAGCGGGGCGGGTAACTGGGCTACCAGGGCGGGGTATGATTGGGCCAGGGTGCGGTGGTAGTGGCGCCAGGTGGCGGTGCGGCGGGCATGGCCGATACAGGACACCAGGCGCGGGATGTCGCCGGCCTTGGCGGCGCGGCGGAAGGTGTAAAGACTGTGCTTGCGCACGAAGCGACGGCTGCGCCAGGTGCGATAGCCGACAAAGTTGATGCCGCGGCGGCTGGGGTAGAGGTCGGCGCGCGACAATTCCAGGCTCAGGCGCTCCGCCAGAAAGGCGGTGATGGCACTTAGGCAGGCTTCGCCCTGGGAGCGGCTCAGGCCGATGAGGACCAGGTCGTCGACATAGCGCGCGTAATGATGGATTTTGAGCTCGCGCTTGATGAAGTGGTCGAGGGGATTGAGGTAGATCAAGCCGTTGAGCTGGCTGAGCAGGCAGCCAATGGGCAGGCCCACAGTGGCGCCGTCGCCGGGATCGGCGAAGGCCAGCCACAGGTCGAGCAGGGCCGGGTCATGGATGCGCCGGGCGATGAGGGCGCGCAGGGTGGCATGCTGAATCCGGTAGTAGTAGCGGCGAATATCCAGTTGCAGCACATAGCTATCCAGCGGGACGCGGCGGAGGGCCGCCTGGACGTAATCGGCGGCGGCATGGGTGCCCTTGCCCGGGCGGCAGGCAAAGGAGGTGGCGATAAAGGCCGGCTCAAACACGGGCAGGACATGGCGATAGATGGCGTGCTGAACGACGCGATCGCGGAAGGCCGGGGCGCTGATCTGGCGCGGCTTGGGCTCATAGACCCAAAAGTGATGATAGGGCCGGGGGCGATAACGACCGCTGGCCAGATCCTGGTGCAGGGTGGCGATCTCCTGCCCCATGCTTTTCTCGAAGGCCAGGCAGGCGCGGGTGGCGCGCTTGTGGCGGCGGGCCTCCAGATAGCCGTGATAGAGGTTGGCCGGGGCAATGATCGCACTGAAGGCCGGACGCGGGGCAGTCATGGGCGGCTCCGGGCCCGGCCGCGGGTGGCAAAAACCGCCCGACTGACCCCAGGCGCCGGGTGAGGGCGGACCGGGGAAAGCCGGGTGGACCACGATTTTGCCCCGCCCTGGTGGACGGCGGGACGGGAAGGGGTCTCCCTCTTCGCCAGTACGCCAGCGGCCACGCCGCCACGGCCATCAGGCGCGGAGTCGGCACGGAAGCCCACATTGTTGTTGGCATTCGTGCGATTGTTGTTCAGGTTGGCGTTCCACACCCCAGCATTCGAGGTGTTGTTCCAATTGCCGCCCGAAATCACGCAGAGCATGTTAAGACCACTCCCCTTGCTTGCCCGGCGCCGTTCCCCGCGCGACAGGCGACCGGATTTCCGCCCGGTGGGGCGGCGGCGCCAGCGGTGGGGCGGTTTCCGGGGCCGCGGCCTTGCGTTTCTCCTCCCTGAGCCAACCGCCAATCATCCGCCCCAGCTCATCGATGTGCCGGGACAGGGTGAGATAGCGGTGTTCCGCCCGCGCGGCGCCGGTTTCCTGGCCGGCGCCAGCGCGGAAAGCGAAGTAGCCCAGCTCATGGGCCAGACGCACCAACATGCGCAGTTGCTCATGGCGGATGTCGAGCTGGGTCAACGAGGTTTTTTTGAAATAGCGCTTCTGGCCCTCCACGATCAGGCCATAGACGTCATAGGCGCACTGGCGGATGGCCAGGGCCAGGCCGTACTTCTCGAACTTGGGAAAGTGCTGCAAGTACTTATTCAGCAGGCGCGCGAAGGCTAGGAAGCGCTGATCTAATTGGGCCTCGCTATGAATGCCCATGTTAGCCGCTCCCGCCGCCGGGCCCGGCCCGGCAGCCGCCCCCGGCGCTACCGCTTGGGGGCTCAAAGATACGAGGCGGCACGGAAGCCCACAGAGTTGTCGGCATCCGTGCGATTGCGGCTCAGGAAGGCGTCCCACACCCCAGCATACGAGGTGTCGTTCCAACCGCCGCCCGAAATCACGCAGAGCTGATCCCGCACATACTGGTAGTAATAATCCTGCCCGTATTGGTTGGTGCCGCTGGTGCTGATGCCGGTATCCTGGGGCAGCCCCAGGCCATCCAGGTGCCAGCCGGCGCCACTGGTAGCTCCGGCGAAGGTGGCGCCACTGCCGCCAAAGCGTTGCCCAAAGCCGTTGTTGGGATAGGTGGTGGCGAACTCCAGGGCCAGGGGCGACATGGTGGCAGCGATGCCGGTGGCGCCCCAGTGATCGGTGGCCAGGGTGGTGCCACTGGTATAGCTGGCCATGGCGACATCGGTGTCCGTGGCGTACCAGGCGCCCTTGGTGGCGGTGCCACTGCCGGTGTAGGCGCCAAACGTCGTACCATCGACGCCGTCGAGGGTGAAGGTGTTGTCGCCGGTTTTGGTGATGCGAAACAGCTTATCCTTGATCTGCGTCATGCCCGCGGCGCCGGTGATCATCACCAGGTCGCCACTGCTGAAGCCATGGGCAGTGGCGGTGATTTCGACCGGGTTGGCCTGGGTGGCGGCGCTGATGCTCTTGGCGCTGGCGACGCAGGTCAGGCCCAGTTCGATCTCGTAATAGCCGCCATTGAGGTCGGCCACGCCGCACGCCTGGCCGTTGTGGGTGGTTTTGGCGAAGGGCACGCCGCTGCCGGTGGTGGGGGCGGTGGGATAGGTGCCGAGGGGATCGGCGGCGGTGTAGAGGACGCTGGTGTCGTTGGTATCGCGCAGGCTGTTGTTGTTGCAGCCTTTGGGGAAGTTGGTGGTGCCGGCGGCATTGTACCAGGCGCAATAAGTGGTGCCGGTGGCGGCCTTGCCGTGCACCAGGCTGAGCAGGGCCAGCTTGGCGCGGATGGCCCGGCTGTTGCAGAAGAATTTGGCGCCGCGCGTTTTGGCGGCGACGATGGCGCCGTGGTAGGCGTTGGTGGCGCCCACGGCGGCAAAGCCCACCTGGCCCACGGCGCCGGGGCCGGAGACCAGGGGCACGCCATTGGCCAGGGAGGAGGCGACCGGGGAGCCGCCATAGCTGCCCAGGCTGCACTTGTACTTGTCGACGAACTGCCCCGGCTGATGCGTGCCGGCATCCCAGTCAGCGCGGTGGCTGACATAGCCGGCGGCATTGGCCGCGGCCTCGTCGACAAAGTAGCCGAGCGGCTTGACGTCGCTGGGCTCGCCGGCGGTGTACTTGACCCAGATCGCCGGAATCCAGCACATAATGCTGCCATCCTGATACTGGTAGTTGCCGTAGTTGTCGCTGCTGGGATCGGTGGTGCCGGACAAGAGGCTGTAACCGGCGGGCAGGTCGGGGCAGATGCCGACGCCGAAGCCTTGCTGCCCCGGGGTGCCGATGTCATTGCTGGCCAGGCGCAGCCAGGCGGCATCGATGCGCCCATCGGCCCCGGCCAGGGGGATCTTGCCGGCGGCGGGGGCCAGGCTAGCGGTACCGCCGGTGACCACGGCGACGGCATCGGCGGCGGCCGCTTGGGCGCTAAGGGCGGAGGCGGCGGCGCTGCTGGCACTGGCGGCGGCGTTGGCGGCCTGGCTGGTGGCGGTGGCGGCGCTGGTGGCGGCGCTGCCCGCGCTGGCGGCGGCGGCGTCGCGGGCATCCTCCGCCAGGCCCTGGGCGGTTTCGGCGTTGGTTTCCGCTGTTTCGGCGTTGGTTTTGGCGGTTTGCGCGGCGATCTTGTCGCTGTTGACGGTGCTGGCGGTGCTGTTGGCCTGGGTGGCCCAGGTATTGATCTCGGTAGCCAGGGTGGGCAGGGCGCCGAGGAAGGTATCCGCGCGGCTGTCGAAGTTAGTGGGGTCGCTGCGGCTGGGGGGCGTGGGCAGGGCGGTGATGGTCTTGGTAATGGACATAGCGCGTTCCGGGCGGGTGAAAATGGGAGGCGGTGATGCGGATCAACCTCAGATCAGGCTCTGCACGGTCAGCGAGCAATAGGCAATGCCGGGATAGGCCAGGCTGACCTCGAAGTTTTCGTAAGTACCAAAGATCACCAGGCTGTCCCAGCGCTCGCTGGCGTCGGCGTTGTTGAAGTCGTAGAGGGCCGGGGTGGCCCTATAGGCGGCCAGGGTGCGGCGTACGGCATCGACCTGGGCGGGTGGCAGAGCGATCTGCACGCTGGCGCGGTCGGCGTATTCGCGCTCCAGCAGGTAAGCGACACCGAAGGCATCGCGCTCCTTGGTGGAGTAGTCCTCGATGCCGACCGTCGGGTCAGCCAGGGTGTCGCCCAGGTCACGGCCGCGGCCGACGAGGAGCAGGCCAAGCCCGACGGTGGAGCCGGTGGCGCCGGTGAGGATGACGCGCACCTGGGCATCGCTGTAGAAGATCTCCGGGGTGATGGTCAGGGCGGTGCGGATGGCGCTGTCGTCGCCAAAGAAGTAATCGGACCAGGCGGTAGCGTCCTCGGTGACGTCGAAGGTCTGGTCGTAGAACTCCTCATAGCTCGGGCCGGTACCGCGGGAGACGATGATCTGAACGGTGAGGCATCCCTCCAGGCGCACTAGGGCAACGTGGTCGAAGAAATCTCCCGGGGCGACGGTGACGTCGATCTCTTCGCTATCGGTGGTGAGGGTGCCGGTACGGCTGTCGAACATGCGGCGGTTGTTGGCCGGCCCGAGATCCAGCCAGTCGCTGGTGCCGCCGATGGCCGGGGTTTGGCCGGTATGGGCGGTGAGGGCCTCGAACTCGTGGAAGATCAGGGCCTCATCCGGGTCGTAATAGACCTGATCGCCGACGTCGTAGGCGGTGGCGACGTTCCATTCGTCGAAGCTGGTTTCCGCGACCGAGGTGCTGACCAGGGTCAGAGCGAGGGGGGCGGTGACGCGCATTAGCTGATGACCTCCACCTTGGCCCCCACTACGTCGCGGCGGCGCTCGCGGCGGTTGTGATCCTTGAGTTCGCCGACGGTGGCGGCGCTGGCCACCTGGGCCTCGGCGCGCAGGGCATGGACCTCGGCTTGCAGTTCCGCCAGGGCCTGGCGCAGGGCCAGGCTGTCGCCGGCCTCGTTGGCGATGAGGTTGGGCGGGGGTGGTAGCGGGGCCTGGAGCTGCGCGGTGACGGTGTTGCCATCGCCCAGGGGGATGATGGCCTCGGTACCGTGCAGGGTGACGCCATAGCCGGATAGGGGGCCGGTAGCGATGCCGCCGGTGGCGTAGCCCTGTTTTGTCATATTCATGGCGATGAGGTAGAGATTTTGCGCGGAGCGCCAGACTTCGCGCCAGATGCCACTTGTGCTCTCGGACGCGCCAAGCCGATCTTTAGTATTTTCTGTGTAGGTTTTGATGCTAGCAAGGGCAATCAGGCGATTATCGATGCTCTTGAGATAATCGGTTACCAGACTCCCAGTAATGGCAATGGTATGGTTGGCGATCGAGCCGGTATATCCGACTTCATAGCTCTTGGCGACGACCAGCAATTCTGTTAGGTATTTTATTTGATCTAGATAATCTCTCGATTCGCGCAAATAAGCATTTTGGGTGTCGTTCATGGGTTCTTTAATGCCAGTGGCCAGGCGATTATCGATG
>JAGVUH010000600.1 GCA_019136395.1 Gammaproteobacteria bacterium | reverse complement strand
CCAAGAACCATGATCAACAAGGCTACCAATACCTGCCCGGTCTGCGGACACGAACAAGAGCGCGGGACGCCGGACTGCACCCGCTGCGGCTGGGATTTCTCGCCGCTGCTCGGCGCACCTGAGCAAGTGGAGGCGCTCCTTCGCAAGCGCCTCGATCAGGCACGGACCGCTTGGCGCCAGCGACGCTATGACCCGGATCTCATCCCTGATCTGGAGCATGATCCCTTTGAGACCCCGGACGAGTTTACCGCTCGTCTTGCTGAACGGCCCTGGTATGTGGGGGAGGGTGAGTTGCTGAAGGCCGAGTACGATATCGAGACCGGAAGTTTTCCGCTGGGTATCCGATCACCACGGCCCTGGGCCAACCCATTGGTCGATCCGGACGGTTCATATAGCCTGCGTCTCCCGCGGGATCAGGCGCGGGAACTGTATCAACGTGGAGTGAGTTGGCCGTTGTTCGCCCGGTTAGCGGTGAACGGGTGTCAGGTGTCACTGACCGCCTTGGTTCTGGTGGCACCGGATGGCGAGTTGCCGGTGGAGACCGAGGTGGCTGAGGACCACACGACCAGGAGGTTATCCAAAGCCCCTGAAGCCATTCCCGGTCCCCTGATTAGCGGACGCTACCGTGATCTGGGAGATGGCACCCTGGTGGATACGCGAACCGGACTGCAATGGATGCGTTGCGCGCTTGGGAGAAATTGGAATGGCATGACCTGCGCCGGTCAGGCGATACGCTGTAACTGGAATCAGTTGCGGACGCAGATTGCCGAATACAACCGACAAGGCGGCTATGGTGGCCACAGGGATTGGCGGGTCCCGACGATTGATGAACTGAGCACCCTGATTGACAAAGGTACCCTTATCCCGGCGACTGATCGAGGGACTTTTCCGGAGACGCTAGGGTGGTTTTGGTCGTCCTCGCCCGGTGCCCGCTATGCCAGCGGCGCGTTGCTAGTCGGCTTCGACGGTGGCGGAGTCCACTTCTACGGTAAGGACTATGCCGGCTACGTGCGGCTCGTGCGCGGCGGACAGTGACTTTACCTTTTGAAAACCTTGCCATGACTTCGCCCCCGATGTCGCCAACCAAACCTGACCCAGGATCATCAACCCCATGAACTTCGGGATCGACTTCGGCACCACCAACACGGCCGTCAGCCGCATGGACGGCCAGGAGCCCGTGCCGCTTAGGTTCGGCGATGCCCAGCAACAATACGACTATGTCCCCAGCGTCATGGCGATCCGGGGCGGTGCCCGACCACGGGAGGAGCATGGCCTGGCGGCCAAGTCACGCATCGGGGAGCCTGGCGTCGAGGTCTTTCAGAACTTCAAGATGCTGCTGGGTGAGCCCGTGCAACGGGTGGCGGCCCATTGGGGCACGACCGTCTCCCAGACCCCCGAGGCAGTGACCCGCAAGTTCGTCACCTGTCTGGTCAAGCAGATCGAGCAGGAGCATGGTCTCCGCCCGCGCCGGGTGGTGGTGACCGTCCCCGAGGTCTGGCTGGTGCAGAACCTGCAAACCAAGCGCGAGCATCTCATCCAGTCCTTCAAGGCCCAGGGGGTGGCGCGGGTCGAGGTGCGCAGCGAACCGGTGGCCGCCGCCACCTATTACCTGCATCGCTTCAAACAGAAAAAGGGCCAGGCCTTTAGGGGTCATCTGCTGGTGTGCGATTGCGGCGGCGGCACCCTGGATTTTTGCCTGGTGGGCGTGGAGGCCGCCGGACGGGACCGGCCGCGCCTGACCGTCCTGGAACGGGCCGGCAACGGCATGGTGAACGGCCATCTCGGCAGCGCCGGGGTGGCCTTCGATCAGGCCGTGGTGGGGCGGCTCTTCCCGGGCCTGAAGGAGCGGGACCCGGCCAAGTTTTACCGCCGCGTGCGCGAATTTGAGCAAAGCAAGATCACCCATACCGGTGAGGTTAGCGAGTTGCTCAGGCTCTATCGCCAGAGCCCGGATCTCACCGAGGACGAGCACCTGTTCACCCTGGCGGATGGCGAGGTGGCGGTCGCGCCGGGTCATCTGGTGGAGGTCTTCGCGGCGCTGGTCCAGCCCGGCATCCGCCAGGCCATGACCGAGCTCCTCGCCCGCCTCGCGACCCATGGGGTGGATCTTACCGAGCCGGCCCGCTTCCGGGTGCTGATGGTGGGCGGGTTTTCATCCTTCCTGCTGGTGCAGGAGGCGATCAAGGACGCCTTTGGCAAGATCCTGTCCGGCGACCAGCGCTTCGAGGAGATCCTGTCCTTGATGGACCGAGCCCTGGCCATTGCCAAGGGGGCGGCCCTGCTCGCCAACGATCTCGCCGAGATCATCGAGACCTGTCCGGCGAATCTGGGGGTCCAGGGTTTTGAGCAGACCGGGGAGGGCCGACTGCGACCGGTCCGCTTCCCGGTCCTGAAAAAGGCGGTCAGGATTCAGGACTATCACCAGCCCGTCTGGTCCACCCAGACCTTCCTGGTGGTCAATACCAGCATCCCCTTGCCGGTCTATATCGAGCTGATTCCGGACCAGCCCATCGCCTTGGACATCGGCGGCGAGTCCTTGCAGTCCATTCTGCCGGCGGGGATCGGCAGCGGGGGCAAGATCCAGATCGGTTTCTCGGTCGATCCCAACCTGGTGTTTTCCATCCATGTGCGCGATGCCAAGAACCAGACCCTAGCCAAGGCGACTACCCTGGGCAATGTGATGGCGCAACTACCTGGTTTACTCGCGGAGTGAGGGGGCTGCTCCATGGCCTACACGGATTTCCACGCCTTACATCACCAGGTCCTGGACCAATGGCAGGCGATCGGGCAGGCGGACCCGGCCGCGGGACGGGTCCTGATGGTGGAACTGGCCAAGGTGCTGGCCGAGTGGGAGGCCGCCCAGGACGCGCCTCTGGCCAAGGTCCAGGACCTGACGCGGACCGGTCACTGGCACAGCCTGGCCCAGGCCGCCGCGGCCGAGGCGCGCCGGCAGGTCGAGCGGTTGGGCGAGGAGAAGCCGGCCCTGCGTCAGCGCCTGACCGATGTCGCCACCCTGATCGGGAACACCCAAGGCGAAATCCAGGCCCTGACCCCGGCCGTGGAGGCGCTGCGCCAGGAGCTGGCGCTGACCGAGGCGACCCTGGCGGATTTGGAGGAGCGTGAAGCGGGCCTGCGCCGGCAACTCGCCACCTGCCGGCAGTTAGGGGAGCTTGAAGCCGAGATCGCGGCGGTAAGGGACGAGCTGGGTCTGCTGGCCGAGACCTTGCAGCGGGGCGACGACCCCGCCGAGGTCCTGACCAGGCTCGCCTCCCTGCGTGAGGTCGTGGTTGGCTACTACACGGCCTATCTTCAGGCCAGCCGGGACATCGCCGGCCAGCTTGCGGGGGGCGATGTAGCGGATGCGCCACCCGCGGAACCGGCCTCATCCACGGGACCCGCGCCATCCGCACTTCATGCGGCATCCGCAGCATCCATAGCATCCATAGCATCCTCAACAGCCGCGTCACCCGCCCCCGGGATTTTTGAAATCCCCAATCGGCTGCTGGCCCTGGATCGCGAGTTGAAGGCCATCGACCAGGTACTGGCAGACCAGTTGCGCTTACAGGATGCGGTCGATCGGGAGACCAAGGCGCGGGTCTGAGCGCCAGCGGCAGCCTTGCTACTCGTCCACTTTGTTGCAGTGATGCAAGGGTCCAGCCATTGACTCAGCTCCATGACACTCCAGACCGTGACGGGCTGCGCCTCTATGCGCAGGTACCCCGGACCCGCGCCCTGGGCCCTTTCCTCCGTTTCGCGCTCTGGGTACAGGGCTGTCACTTGCGCTGTCCCGGCTGCATGACCCTGGAGGCCTTACCGTTCGACGGTGGCCGACGCGTGTCCATCGAGTCCCTCGCCGCGGAGATCCTGGCGGTCGATGACATCGAGGGGCTCACCATCTCCGGCGGTGAGCCCTTCGCCCAAGCCGCGGGGCTGGCGGCATTGATGGGGCACCTGCGGAGCCGGCGCGACCTGGGGCTGATCCTCTACAGTGGCTATCGTCTCCGGGATCTCCAGCGGCAAGCGCGGCGGGATGCCGGGGTCGCGAGATTGCTGGCCGAGATCGACCTGTTGATCGATGGTCCCTACCACGCCGCGCGCAACGACGGGGCGCCCCTGCGGGGCTCTGCCAACCAGAAGGTCTGGCCCCTCACCGAGCGTTATCTGCCCGATCTCCAGGCCTATGGCCCGCAACGGTCACGGGAGGTGGAACTGCATATCGCCATCGGCGAACGCATGCTGGTCGGCATACCCAGCGCCCGCCAATTGGCGTGGTGGCAACAACCCGTTGCGGTAACTCAGATTCGGGCCCGGCCTCGGCAGAACTGCGCATGTACAACAGGTTGAGCCGGGAAAATTCCTTTAGTACCTTGATCTGCTTCCCGATTCGATTGCGGGCGGCAGGCCGAGTCCCTGAACTCGGCTGCCCACCCGCAGTGGAGACTACTCAGCCGGCGGAGCCGAAGGCCACCTCACAGACGGCATTGACCAGTTGGGCGTTAGCGGCGGTCTGGGGATCCTGGCCGTTGAGGAGGCCCTGTTTGCAGTTGATCGCGCCTTACAGGGTCGCGCCGCCGGACAAGGTGCAAGAGAAGCTGGCGCCCTGGGTCCCGACCGCATCGACGGAGGCGTATTTGAGCTGGTATTGGGTCTCAGGCACGACGATAACCGTCGATTGCTGGGCGGCGGCAATGTTCACCAGTTCGGCGATAGCCACCCCGGTCGCCAGACCGGCGGGGGAGGAGCAACCTATGGTGTTTTCATCTGTCATACAGATACCTACTGCTATTGGGAATAAGAAATGCCGCTGCTTCAGAAGTTGCTTTTGTCTGGATAAGACTCGAAACCCTTGTAACACGTCCGCGGTAATATTTGCCTGGAATGATATTGTTTTACTGGCGGATTCGCTGGAGGTCAAGGTTCACTTATGGGTACAAGGACTTAGAGACGGCGGCAAGGTTTGTTCCCAGGTGTTGTGGTTCGGGTAGTTGGCCCTCCGTTAACCGTTGACGGAAATACTTAACACACCGCCACCGGCAACTCTTCCCAACAGGTGGTGTATCGTGGGGTTATGCATTGGCGCTTCATCTGCCAGGGCTAGGCCCTCGGCCAGATAGCGTAGGGTGCCCCGTCCCCAGCGGTGGTTGATCCCGTCCATGACCGCCATCACCCGCTCCCGGCGGGCCTGGGTCTCGGGTCCCAGCCGCGCAAAGAGGTCCCCGGTCACCGCTCCCACCGGGGCCAGGTCGAGCAGGACCACCCCGGCCTTCTTGTATTCGTAACCCTCCCGGTAGATGTGCCGCAGACCGACCCGGGCGGCCCGCAGCAGCCGCGTGGTGTCCGCCGTGGGGATGGACAGGGGGACCGTGGCCCCGGGGTGATACTGGGGTACCTCTGGTTTGAAGGGACCGGTACCGATGAACACCTGGATCAGACCTGTCTGAAGCCCCTCCTGCCGGAGTTTGGCCGCCGCCCGGGCAGTGTGGCTGGCCACTGCCTCACTGTCAGTCTGGGCATGAGCCGACTAGGCGGCGACGTGCGGCGTGTACCATGCGGCCAGCTGCGTCGGCGTCTTGGGCTCGCCAGGATACTTTCCCAGCCCGTAAGGCCCATCGACAATGATGGAGGTCGGTGCTGGCCAATGGGGGTAGCAGGTGAGCGCCTCGGCATGCTCCAGTCGGGCGTGACCCACCTGAAACGGTGGCAAAGGGTGGCCTGCAACCGGCTTAATCTGAACCTCCCCACGGCTAAAGCCGGGGGGTTCTGGGGCCGAATCCAACGGGGTCTCCAGGCCCATCGGGCGCCTGGCCGTGACCGTTGGCAAGTCCCCTTCGACGCGCGA
>JAGVUH010000111.1 GCA_019136395.1 Gammaproteobacteria bacterium | reverse complement strand
GGACCTGATCGCCGAGGCGGTGCCGGCGCGGCGGCTGGAACGGCTGTGGGAGCGGCTGCTTCATGAGCTGGACGGGCCCCTGCTCGACGAACAGCGGGTGCGCATCGTCCCGGATAGCCTGCGCCTGCGCCCGGTGGCGCTCTATCCCCAGGTCTTGGAGGCGGTGATCCGCGCCCTGGCCCAGTCCTGCGCCCTGGGGGTGCTCTATGAAGATGCCGCCGGGCAGCGCGGGGAGGCGGTGATCCACCCCCAGGCCCTGATCCAGCGGGGACCCTTGCCGTACCTCTTCGCCCTCAAGAACGCTGAAGACGAACCCCTGCGGCTCTATGCCCTGCATCGCATGATTCGCGCCCAGGCCCTGGAGGGCCAGCCGGCGCGGGCGGCTGCGGGCTTCGATCTGGACCGGGCCATCGCCCAGGGTCGGGCCGACTTCGGCCAGGGGGAGATGATCGACCTGGAGATCCGGGTGCGCTGGAGATCCGGGTGCGGGGGTATCTGGCGACCCTACTGAGCGCCTGCCCCCTGACCGATGAGCAGGAACTGGCGGATGAGCCCGAGGGGTCGGATTTTGACCTGCGGGTCAGGGCGCGGCTGCCCTCGACCGGGCAGTTACTGCGCTGGCTGCTGGGGGCGGGGGGTAATGTGGAGGTGGTGGCGCCGGAAACGTTGCGTAGGGTCGTGGCGGCGCAGGCCGCGAAGACCGCGGCGCTTTATGCTGATCGCTGAAGCCCAGTAGTGAAGCCACACTTCGACATCCATTTTAGAGAGTTTGGGCGGTACCCTTCTTGTTGAAACCCTGCTTGGCGCCTTCCGCTCCTCCCTGGGAGGCCCGAAAACGAGGATGCGAAGGATCTATCACTCCGGGACAACGCTAGGCCACGTACAGGTGGGCCACTTCAAGGAGTGGCGCTCAGTGCGCTCAATGGTACTCCCGCCGCACCCGGGGGCTGACCCCGCACAGCAGGTCATAGCTGATGGTGCCGGCGGCACGGGCGATCTCTTCCACCGGCAGGCCCTGTCCCCAGAGGATCACCTCGTCGCCGGGCCTGGCCTCGGGGCAGGGGCGCAGGTCCAGAGTGATGCTGTCCATGGAGACGCGGCCAATGAGGGGGACCCGGCGGCCTTTCAGCAGCACCGGCGTGCCCGTCGGGGCGTGGCGGGGGTAGCCGTCGCCGTAGCCGATGGCGGCCACGCCCACCGGCATGTCCTCGGGGCAGACGAAGGTCCCGCCATAGCCGATACGCTCCCCGGCCCGGTAGACATGGGTGGCGGAGATTTGGGTCTTGAGGGTCATGACCGGTCTGAGGCCCAGTGCCGCTGCGTCACGGTCGCCAAAGGGCGAGCCGCCATAGAGCATGATGCCGGGGCGCACCCAGTCGGCGCGGGCGGCGGGGCAGGCGAGGATACCCGCGGAGTTGCCGATGTTTAGCGCCTGGCCGTGCCGGGCCAAGGCGCGCAGGCGCTGGCATTGAAGGTCGCTCAGAGGGTCGGCGGGTTCGTCGGCGTTGGCCAGGTGGGTCAGCAGTCCCGGTCCGGGTACCACTACCGGGCAGTCGGCGAGGCGGGCCTGAAGGCGGGGTACCTCGGCCGGGTCCAGCCCCAACCGGTGCATGCCGGTGTCGACCTTGAGCCAGATCCGCAGGGGGCGGTGGGCAGCAGCGGCGCTCGCGGGCAGGGCCGCCAGCCAGTCAGCCTGCTCGGCCTGATGCACTGCCAGGTCGAGTCGGGCCTCCCAGGCCACTGCGGTTTCCTCAGCGGACAGGGCGCCGTTCAGGACCAGGATGGGGTGCTCGACCCCCGCGGTTCGCAGGCGCAGGGCCTCCTCCAGACGGGCAACGGCGAAGCCATCCGCCGCCGTCAGGGCCGCGGCAGCCTGCTCCACCCCATGCCCGTAGGCATCCGCCTTGATCACCGCCCAGATGCGGCTGCGGGGGGCATGGCGCCGCGCCACTTCCAGATTGTGGCCCAGGGCCGCCAGGTCGATGCTGGCGATGGGGCCTACGAATCTCACAGCATATCCCTGCGGCCGACCGGTTTAAGGTCCCCGCGGTCGATCGCTGTCGCTACCAAGGAAGCCAGCTCCAAGGAATCAATGGTAGCCCTCATCCCCGTAGACGTCGGAGATGTAATTCTCGAACTTGGTGTACTTGCCGAGAAAGGTCAGCCGCGTGGTACCGATGGGGCCATTACGCTGCTTGCCAATGATAATCTCCGCCACGCCCTTGTCCTTGCTGTCCTCGTGGTAGACCTCATCGCGGTAAATAAAAACAATGAGATCCGCATCCTGTTCGATCGCACCCGAGTTGTGGCTGAGAATGCCATCCGCCAACCAATTCGCCGGACCAGGAACGGTAAGGTCGAAGACATCCTCCTCGCCGGCTTCTTCAATGGCGACAACGCGATCCCAGAAGAGGTCATTGCTGGCTAGGTTGCGTAATTCATCATCGTTCAGAAGTTCGGCATAACTCGTGAAGGTTTCCCGGGAGGGAGCAAATTGGTAATGTGCTGCGCCGCCATAGGATGTGCCGCGCATCTGGGCCATCATGCGGGTGGTGATGCCTTGCGAACGCATGGCCATGCGTACCTGCCCGAACATCTCTATTGGCAAGGTATCCAAGTTGGGGTTAGTTGCCGTGTTAGCGATTAGTTCATGCAATCGCTCGGCTTGAGGTTCTCTGGGGCCAAATGCCCCTACCAAACTGAGAAATTGCCGTTGTTGTTCCGCTCCTCTGATCCAGACCATGTAAGTAGTGCGGTATTGTTCGCTCTTGACGGTTTGGATATGTCCGCGGATTCCTAAGCGGAGCAGGAGAGACATCACGTCGTCAGCAAGACCTTGGCTGTTCGTACTCAGGTGAACGCCATGACTGCCGCGTTGGCCCGGTTTGCGTGGCGAGATCGTGCCGTCGGTAGCCCAAAGGTGTTTCAAAAAGAGGGCAATTTGGGAGTTACTGAGCTTAAACAGGGCTGGTGGAACACGTTTTTCGTGAGACCTCTGTCCGAAGATACCGAGATCGCGCAGCCAACGATTGATACCAGCCGGATGCCAGCGATTGCCGTTACAACTAAAGACGAGTTGATGCCAGGCCCCTTTTCCCTCATGGCGATTGACCTGCACTCCGAAGTGTTGCCGGGCGCAGTCAGCCACTATCTGGCTATTGGTATCAGAGGCGGTTGTGTAACGCAGCGGCTGACCAGTGAGATAGCTACCGTCGCCAATGAGGTGGGCGAGAAGAATAATCTCAGGCTCTGGCCAATGAGATACGGAATGGGGTTCCGGCAACTGACGGGCCGTTGCCAGACGGTCACCAGGGCGCACTTCAGACACAAGAAGCCAGCCCTCGGCACCAAACAGCCGATGCTGGATCGTACAGCAGATGCGGCGGCCGCTGGCCAGGTGGACACGGAAAACGGGTTTGCTACCTACTCGCCACACCTTGTCCGAGGGAGCCGATATCAGGTGTCCCTGGGCATCCAGCGCTAGCACCTCAGGCGCTTGTCCCACCAGATCCCGGATCGGGGTGCGGCTGCCATCGGCGAGCAGCACCAGGGTATCCCCGGTCACGCACTCGCGCAGGTCCGACATCACCGGCCGCTTGTTGGGGCGCTGTTCCAGGCTGCGGTTGAGCTGGGACAGGGCGACGACGGGGACTTTCAACTCCTTGGCCAGGGCCTTGAGGGCGCGGGAGATGGCTGAGATCTCGGTGGCGCGGTTCTCGCTGTTGCCGGGCACCTGCATGAGTTGCAGGTAGTCGAGAACGATCAGCGCCAGATCGCCATGCTCGCGCTTAAGCCGGCGTGCGCGTGCTCGAACCTCGGTGGGGGACAGGGCCGGGGTGTCGTCGATGTACATGGGCGCGTCGGCCAGCATGTTGACCGCCGAGGTCAGGCGCGGCCATTCGTCCTCCTCCAGCTTGCCGGTGCGCACCCGGTGCTGATCGATCCGCCCCAGGGAGGACATCATGCGCATGGCCAGGGCGTCGCCGGGCATCTCCATGCTGAAGATTGCCACCGGACGTTTGACCGCTAGGGCAACGTTCTCCGCCATGTTCATGGCGAAGCTGGTGTTGTGGACGCAGATGTCGTTGGCGACGAAATTGTGGGTCTCGGGGATGGTCAGGTCGTAGACCTGCCGTTCCCCCAGGTACTCGATCGACTGGATTTCGTCCCAGTAGACCTGGCCGTGGGCGAGGTCGAGCAGGCCCTGGTCGTCCAGGGCCCTGGCCAGTTTCGCCAGACGGGCGCGACTCAGGGCGCGGCGACCGACATGGATATTGCTACTGCCGGCCAGTCCGGCGCGCTCGGCCAGGTGACGCCAGGTCTCGTCACCCTTGCGGGCGCTGATCCGTTCCCAGAATTCGATCGGGATCAGGTCGCGGTTGGTCTGGTAGCGGCGGCTATCCAGGGCCTCCTGTACCCGGGCCAGGGCCTCCTCCTTGCCGAAGATGCCAATCTCATCGACAAAAGTTCGGATCGACTGGGCATCGGTGATATCCAGTTGCCAGGCGCCGAAGGTCTTGCCCTCTAGTCTGACGGTGCGCCGCTTCAGCTTGGCAATGATGCCGAAGCGCAGCAGCAGGTGTTGCAGGCGTCGGACCAGGGGTTCGCTGACCGATGCATAGCCGAGCTGTGACTGGCCGCTGGCCAGACGGGTGGCCCAGCCGTCTGTGGCGAAGAGCCGGTTGATAAACAGGACCAACTGAGGGCGTGGCAGGCGGAGGACGCAGTCGGGGATGGTCTTGGCGTGGGCGTCCATGCCGGCCAGGCCCAGTTCCTCCAGCCAGCGGCTCAGGGCGTTGGGGGCATTCTTCGCTGCCGTCAGGCGATCCTCCGGCAACCAGGCCTCACCCGGGGTGGCGAAGAAGTCACGGATGCGCTCGAAGAACTGCTCACCGGGCATGCCGGTACCCTGAAGCCAGCCGGAGACGCTGGCGGGGGAGGCGCCGATGGCCAGGGCGAGTTGCCGCTGCGAGACGGTAGCGGTGGCCAGGGCCTGGCGCAGCCGCTCGGCGAACAACTGACGGTGGCGCCTGATCCAGGAGGTATCAGTGGCGACGCGGATGCTGGTGGCCCGGTTCGGGCGGGTGACCAGGCTGGCCTTGAGACCGCCGAATGCCGCCACCGCCGCCATGAAATCCTCCTGGAGGCGCGGATTGACGTTGGTGAATTGGGGTGAGGCCCGGGTCAGGGAACCATCCCCCAGCAGGTAGGCCAGCAGCTTGACGCGACATTCCGGCAGATCCTCCTGGCCGAAGACCGGCAGGGCGCGCGGGACGGCGATGGCCTGCCCAACGGCGAGTTCCGCCAGGGGCTGCCAGCCGGTGGGCGTCAGGTAGGGGTGGCTGGCCGTGGTCTCGATCACGCGGCCCAGGCGGGTCGTGACCCGGAAGACCGGCTTGTGGCCATCGTCGACAAAGGCCGAGGGTGAGGTGAATTTCAGCCGCCAGTCGTCGTGCAGGGTGAGCAGCCGGGCCTGGCGGCGCTGGACCAGGGTTTCGATCCGCTCCAGGCTGCCGTCCTCCAACAGGATCTCACTGTCGGCCTGGAGGCATTTGCCCATTGACGGCCGCCCCGCGACGATGATGAGGTCGGAGGGTTGGAGGCCTGAGGTCATCTCGTCGAAGTCGGCGAAACCGGTGGGCAGGCCGGTGATGGGTTCGTTGCGCTGGAAGAGGATCTCGATGCGCTCGACGGCCTTGCCGAGGAGGCTGCGCAGGGGCTGGAAGCCACCGCCGCCGCGCTGTTCCTGTTCGGCGATCTCGAAGACGCGGCGCTCGGCCTCGTCGAGCAGCTCCGCCACTTCCCGCCCTTCGGTGTTGAAGGCGATGTCGCTGATGCCGGTGCCGACGGAGATGAGCTGGCGCAGCACCGAGCGCTCGCGCACGATCTTGGCGTAGGCCTTGACGTTGGCGGCGCTGGGGGTGCCGGTGGCGATGACGCCAAGGTAGGGCAGGCCGCCGGCGTCCTCGAGTTGGCCGGTACGCTCCAGCCACTCCGCCAGGGTGACCACGTCGAAGGGCTGGTCGCGGGCCGCCAGGTCGCGGACGGCGGCGAAGATCAGGCGATGCTCGCGGCGGTAGAAGTCCCCATCGCTGACCTTGTCCGCCACCGAATCCCAGGTCTGGTTGTCGAGCATCAGGCCGCCGAGGAGCGACTGCTCGGCCTGGAGGGAGTGCGGGGGGACGCGCAGGGCGTCACCCGAGGGCATGTCCAGCTCAGGATAGGGCGGGTCGTAGGGGTCTGACATGCGGTGCTCGAGCGTTGGCGAGGCGGGACCCTCTGTCACCGGTGCCGTCGGTTACCTTCCATGG
>JAGVUH010000359.1 GCA_019136395.1 Gammaproteobacteria bacterium | reverse complement strand
CCTGGTGGCCCGTGGCGTCGCCGCCGAGCGTCTGACGGCCGTCGGTCTGGGCCCGGAGCGGCCCGTGGCCAGCAATGAGACCGCGGCCGGCCGCGGCCAGAACCGTCGCGTCGAACTCTACGTCCTGGCGCCCTGATCCGGCCCCCTGAACCAGACCCGGCGGGCGTTACCTCGGGTAGCCCCCGCCGATCCGAGCAGGCCGGGGCGATGTCCCCGGCCTGAGTAACCCGAGTCACCACCCGTGCCCGAGATCCTGCTTCTGGACAACGGCTCCCGACGCCCCCAGTCCACCCTGGCGCTGCGAGCCCTGGCCGAGTGCCTTGCCGAGTGCCTGGGCCAGGCCGTGGCGCCGGTCTCCCTGGCCCATTCCGACCAGGTACCCCCGGATCGGCTCGACGGCCAGCCCGCCGCCACCCTGGAGCCCTGGCTGCGCGCCCGACTGACGGACGGGAGCCGGGACTTTCTGCTCCTGCCACTTTTCTTTGGCCTCAGCGCCGCCCTGACCGAGGCCGTGCCGACCCTGGCCGCCCAGCTCAGGGCTGAATGCGGCCCCTTCGCCCTGACGCTGGCGCCGCCCCTCTGCCCCCTGCCCGAGGGGGAACCCCGGCTGACGGCCATCCTCCTCGACCGCCTGACTAGCGCGGCGCGGGCGACGGGCCGGCCCCCTCGGCGGGTGGTGATGGTCGACCACGGCTCCCCCAGCCCCCAGGTCAATGCCGCCCGGCGCTGGCTGGCCGCGGACCTCAAGGCCCGGCTGCCCGGTGACACCCACCTGGAAGAGGCGGCCATGGAGCGGCGTCCCGGGGCCCGCTACGACTTCAACGGCGAGCTGCTGATCGAGGTCCTGCGCCGTCTGGGCCGGGAGGATGACCTGAGCCCGGTGTTCGTGCTGCCCCTGTTTCTCTTTGCCGGCCGCCACGCCGGCCCCGGGGGCGACCTGGCGGAAATCAGCGCCACCGTCCAGGGGGAATTCCCCCGCCTGGCCGTCCACCTGACGGGCCTGGTCGGTGACCATCCGGGGCTGATCGACATCCTCGCCGCGCGCTACCGGGAGGCCAGCCAGGGGGAAGTTCTTTGAGTCCCCGCCCCTTGACGTGACCCTCCCCATCGGCGGCGCCCCCCTGCCGGTTGACGCGGTCCTGGACGAACTCCGCGTCGCCCTGCGCGCCGGTCATGCCCTCCTGCAGGCCCCCACCGGCTCCGGCAAATCCACCCGCGTGCCCCTGGCCCTGCTCGCGGAGGACTGGCTGGCCGGCCAGCGCCTCCTGCTGCTGGAGCCGCGACGGGCGGCGGCGCGCCTCACCGCCGCCCGCATGGCGGATATGCTGGGGGAGCCCCTGGGCGAGACGGTTGGCTACCAGGTCCGCTTCGAGCGGCGCATCGGCCCCCGCACCCGGATCGAGGTCCTGACCGAGGGGCTCCTCACCCGGCGCCTCCAGGTCGATCCGACCCTGGCCGGGGTCGGCGCCATCCTCTTCGACGAGTTCCACGAGCAGAACCTGGAGGCCGCCCTGGGCCTGGCCCTGACCCTGGACGTGGTCGCCAGCCTGCGCCCCGACCTGCGCCTCCTGGCCATGTCCGCCACCCTGGACCCCGCTCCCCTGGCGGACCTCCTGGGTGGCGCCCCCCTCATCCAAGCCGCCGGCCGCAGCCATCCCGTCCAGATCCGTTACGCCGACCGCGACCCGGGACCGGACTGGCTGCCAGCCATGGCCAGCACCATCCGCCAGGCCCTGGTGGAGCAGCCGGGGGATGTCCTCGCCTTCCTGCCCGGCGCCCGGGAGATCGGGCAACTCCAGGCGCGACTGTCCGGAGATCTGACCCCGGAGGGTCGGGCGGAACCGGCGGTCGCTATCCTCCCCCTCCACGGCACCCTATCCTTGGCGGAACAGGAACGGGTCCTGCGGCGATCACCAGCGCCTGAGAGGGCCAGAGGCCAAGACGACCGGGAGCGGAACGAAGCCCTGGCCGGTCCCCGCCGGATCATCCTGGCGACGGACCTGGCCGAGACCAGCCTCACCATCCCCGGCATCGGCGCGGTGGTGGATGGCGGTCTGACCCGCAAACCCCGCTTCGCCCCCGCCTCCGGCCTGACCCGCCTGGTGACCACGCCCATCCCCCTGGCCTCCGCGGACCAGCGCGCCGGACGCGCCGGGCGGCTGGGACCGGGGATCTGTTACCGCCTCTGGACCCCGGCGCGGGAGGTCGGCCGGCCGGCGCACCGCACCCCGGAGATCCTCCAGGCCGACCTCGCCGGCCTGGCCCTGGAACTGGCCCTGTGGGGGGTGCGCGACCCGGCGGAGCTGCGCTGGCTCCAGGCCCCGCCGCGTCCGGCCTGGGAGCAGGCCATCGGCCTGCTCCAGCGCCTGGAGGCCCTGGACGCCGAGGGGCGCATCACCCGCCTGGGCCGCGCCATGACCAGCCTGCCGCTCCATCCCCGCCTCGCCGCCCTGCTGCTGGGGGCACCGGCGCACCTGACCGGCACGGCCGTCGACCTTTGCGCCCTGCTCAGCGAGCGTGACCCCCTCCTCCGCCATCCCGAGGTGCCGTTGACGGCGGACCTAGAGACCCGGCTCATTGCCCTGGCGGGCTGGAGGCACTCCGTCACGGGCATGAAGAACAGCCACCCCGCCAGCAAGGCGCGACCGAGCATCCCCGGGGCGCGGCAACCGGCCCCAGGTACCTCATCAGTGAACAGGCTGGATGAGCAATACACGGACCCCCGGCGTCTGGCGGCCGTGGACCGAGCCGCCACCCAACTGCACCGCCTGCTCAAGGGGCTGGCACGGGAGCCTCGACCAGGGGTTACCACCCCCGGCGGCCTCCTCGCCCTCGCCTATCCCGACCGCGTCGCCCAGCGGCGCAACGACCGGGAGGGCCGTTACCGCCTGGCTCAGGGCCCGGGGGCCATCCTGCCCGCGGGCGATCCTTTGGCCCTGCATCCCTACCTGGTCGTCGCCAGCCTCGACGCCACCGGGCGCGAGGGCCGGATCCAGCTCGCCCTGGCGATCGCCGCCGACGAACTGCTGGTCGTGGGCGAGCATCAGCTCCGAAGCGAGCGCCTCCTGACCTGGGACGCGGCGCGGGAGGCCCCCACCGCCCAGGAGGTCGTCCGCTTCGATGCCCTTACCCTCAGCACCCGGCCAGTGCCTCTCCTGGCCAGTGATCCGGTCCAGGAACTGCTGCTGGCGCGGATCAGCGAGAATCCCGACCAGACCCTGCCCTGGAGCACGGAGGCCCGTCAGTTTCAGGCCCGCGTCGCGCTGCTACGCCGGCTGGAACCGGAGGCCTGCTGGCCGGACCTGTCCCACACGCGGCTAACCGCGAACCTGGCCGACTGGCTGGCCCCCTGGCTGGCGGGCAAGCGCCGCCTCGCTGCCGTCCGGGACCTGGACCTGGCCGCTGTCCTCGCCGCCGGCCTCGACTGGCATCAACGCCAGCGCCTGGACCAGGAGGCCCCCACCCACCTGATCACCCCCGCCGGCACCCGGCGCCCCATCGACTATCTGGCCGGCGACATCCCCCTCCTCGCCGTGCCCTTGCAGGAGATGCGGTGGCGCTCCTGGTGCAACTGCTCAGCCCGGCGCGCCGCCCCATCCAGCTCACCCGTGACCTGCCCGGCTTCTGGGCCGGCAGCTACGCCGAGGTGCGCAAGGAGATGCGCGGCCGCTATCCCAAGCACCACTGGCCCGAGGACCCGGCCAGCGCCACCCCCCTGGCGCGCAGCCTCAAGCCTCGGCCAGCCCCCGGGGAAGGCGGTTGAGGGCGTTACCGTGGCGCCCCCTCTCCCCGACCCTCCCCCACGCCGAGGGAGGGAGTAAGCGCATCAGCGGCTTGTGCTCCCGCTGCCAGACCAGGAGGCAGGGGGGTAAACGATTTCTTGAGGGCTAACTGTCATGAGGCGGCAGACCACGCCCCTGATAATGAAAGACATTCCCGTGACTTTCACGCTAACCGTTCTTGAGGGCTACCAGGGCTTGTATTGCAGTCCGGGCAGGCTGTCCTTGTTGAAAACCGGGGGCAGGGTCTCGACCAGCTCCACCAGTTCCTCCAGGTTCAGGTAGCGGCCCCAGGAGGCCTTGGCGGCCTCGACGGGCAATTCCACCCAGAAACGTTCCGCCCGGGGCTCGCAGAGGATCTGCAGGACATTGTCATGCCCGTCAATGAGGCCCAGATAGTCGTCCTCGCCATGAAAACGCCCCAGGAGCTGGCGGCGGATGTCGTGGGCGCTCATCTCCACGGCGCTGGCGGAGGAGATGGCGTCGTTGGAACGTTCGAAATAATAGAAAACTTTGTAGTGCATCTTGGTGTTATCGCGCTTGCGCCCTGCCGCTCCGGGGTTGCCGGACCGCTTCCCGCCTGGCCAGGGTCAGGTCCCACCCCGTGTTATGATTTCAGGCCACCCTTGGCATGAGCCGCAAGGAGGCCCGGACAACCTTGCCTTATACCCAGTCAGGCCCTCACGGGCAAATTTTTCCCCGTTGGGATGAAGCTTTTCCCCGCCGGCGGCGCCGGGATTCTCTGGCGCCCCGCGCCTGAACCGCCGGTCGCAACCAGCCCAGGCGCGCACCTCATGCTGCATCTGCTCGACCCGCGTGATCCCCAGGCCCCCTTCCCCGACGTCGAACGGGCCGAGCGGGAGCCCAATGGCCTGCTGGCCGTGGGCGGTGACCTGAGCCCGCTCCGCCTGCTCAATGCCTACCGCCACGGTATCTTCCCCTGGTTCAACGCCGGCGACCCCATCCTCTGGTGGTCCCCGGACCCGCGCACCATCCTGCTCCCGGATCAGCTCCACATCTCCCGCAGCCTGGCCAAGACCCTGCGGCGCGGCGACCTCCGGGTCAGCCTGGACCGGGCCTTCCGCGAGGTGGTCGCCGGCTGCGCCGCGCCCCGCCGCCAGGGGGACGGGACCTGGATCCTGCCCCTGATGGCGCGGGCCTATGAGCGCCTGCATCGCCTGGGCTGGGCCCACTCGGTGGAGGTCTGGCGGCAGGGGGAACTGGTCGGCGGCCTCTATGGCGTGGCCCTGGGACGGGCCTTCTTCGGCGAATCCATGTTCAGCCGCGCCACCGACGCCTCCAAGGTCGCCCTGGTCCACCTCTGCCAGACCCTGGTGGACCGCGGCTTTGGGCTCATTGACTGCCAGATGCACAGCGACCACCTCGGCCGGATGGGCGCGGTGGCGATCCCCCGCATGACCTTCACCGCCCTCCTTGACGTCCTCTGCGCCGAGCCTGGCCGGCCCGGAAGCTGGTGCCAGGAGCCGGAAGAACCATGACCTCGGCGGTCGAGGCGCGGCGCCTGCCCCTCTATCTCACCCCCGGCCGCCCCTGCGCCTACCTGCCCGGACGCGAGGAACGCGTCCTCTTCGTCGACCCCCACGCCCCCCTGTCCGGCGCGGGCTACGAGTCACTGCTGGCCCGGGGTTACCGGCGCGCCGGGCGCTTCATCTACCGCCCCGCCTGCGGCCACTGCCAGGCCTGCGTGCCGGTGCGTCTGGATGTCCGCCGCTTCGCCCTCAACCGCTCCCAGCGGCGCAACCTGGACCTGAATCGCGACCTCAACCTCCATGACCGGCCCCGGGCCTTCCACGAAGAGCACTTCGCCCTCTACGCCGCCTACCTGCGCCACCGCCACCCCGATGGCGGCATGACCGAGCAACTGACCCCGGAGAGCTATCGGGACTACCTCATCCAGCCCTGGGGCGGCGAGACCCGGCTACTGGAGTTGCGCCTGGGTGGGCGCCTGGTCGCCCTGGCCGTCACCGACCGCCTGCCCCAGGCCCTGTCCGCCGTCTACACCTGCTTCGACCCGGACTTCAGTCGGCGGGCCCCGGGGGTCTACGCCATCCTCAGTCAGATCGCCCTGGCCCGCCATCTGGGGCTGCGCTATCTCTACCTGGGTTATTGGCTCCAGGACTGCCGGAAGATGGCCTATAAGGCCCAGTACCGCCCCATCCAGGCCCTGATCGGCACTGAATGGCGGGAATTCAGCCGGGGGGAGGCAATGCCGGCTGAGACCAATATCCCTGTCGGTGGCCTCTTCCTGGGGAACTAAATGGCTTGGCGGTTAGGGTGTAGACGACCCTGGAAAAAGCAGGGGTGAATATCGGAATTTGTCGGAATTTCTGCGCTATTTTTTGGGGGTTTTCTTTGCGGAGATAAGGTGATAAAAAATAAATGGAAATAGACAACTACCGCCTGGGACTCTCCGTTAGGGGCAAGGCCGCATGCTTTTCAACAGCTACATCTTCATTTTTGTCTTTCTACCCATCACCCTGCTGGGCTTCCACTTGATCGGGTCCCAGGGGCGCCACAAGGTGGCCCTGGCCTGGCTCGTCGCCGCTTCCCTCTTCTTTTATGGCTGGTGGAATCCCGCCTACCTCGGCCTGATCCTGGGCTCGATGCTCTTCAACTACGCCGTGGGCGTCGCCCTGAGTTCCCGCGCCGGTAACTGTCCCAACCCCCAGGCCAAGGCCATCCTGGTCGCGGGCATCGCCGCCAACCTGGCCTTGCTGGGCTATTACAAGTATGCCAACTTCTTCGTTGACAACCTCAACGCACTGTTCGGCACCGGCCTGACCCTGGAGACCATCATCTTGCCACTGGCGATCTCCTTCTTCACCTTCCAGCAGATCGCCTACCTGGTCGATGCCTACCGGGGCGAGACCCACGAATACAGCTTCTTGCATTACGCCCTGTTCGTCATTTTCTTTCCCCAGCTTATCGCTGGCCCCATCGTCCATCACCGCGAAATACTCCCTCAATTCGCCCGGTCGACCCTCTACCGGCTCAAGGCCGAGCACCTGGCGGTGGGCCTGACCATCTTCGCCCTGGGACTGTTCAAGAAGGTGGTCCTGGCCGATGGCGTGGCGGTCTACGCGACCCCGGTATTCGCCGCCGCCCAGGCTGGAACCACCCTGACCTTTTTTGAGGCTTGGGGCGGCGCTTTGGCCTATACCTTCCAGCTCTACTTCGACTTCTCCGGCTACTCGGACATGGCCATCGGCCTGGCGCGGATGTTCGGCGTCCGCTTACCCCTGAATTTTAATTCGCCCTACAAGGCGACCTCGATCATCGACTTCTGGCGGCGCTGGCACATCACCCTCTCCCGTTTCCTGCGGGACTATCTCTACATCCCCCTGGGTGGCAGCCGTAAGGGTGAGGCGCGTCGACTGACCAATCTGATGATTACCATGCTACTCGGTGGCCTGTGGCACGGCGCCGGCTGGACCTTCGTCCTCTGGGGCGGGCTGCATGGCTTCTATCTTGTAGTCAACCATGCGTGGCGCCACTGGCGGACCAACCGAGGACATACCCAAGGCACCCGGGTTGGTCGCTTTTTTGCCTGGTTGTTGACCATGCTGGCGGTCGTGGTTGCCTGGGTGCCTTTCCGGGCGGAGGGGATGGCGGCTACCGAGAATATGCTGGGTGCAATGTTTGGGCTCAATGGTATCCCCCTCCCTATGTTTTTAATTGCAAAAATAGGTGACATTCGTCCGTGGCTTGAGCCAACTGGCATCACATTCGGTAGGGTCTTTGCCAACGGACTGGCAAATTGGCAGAGCGGTATATACTGGATCTTTCTAACCAGTTTTATAGCTTTTATTATTCCAAACACTCAGCAAATGATGCACCGTTATCACCCCGCCTTAGAAAAAAATGAAAAGAATATTTATCAACCCAAATGGTCTTTATACGAGTGGCGATTATCAATACCCAAGGCTCTGCTCCTTGGTTTTATTCTATTTCTAACTATTTCAATGATGCAGGGTGAAAGTGAGTTCCTTTACTTCCAGTTCTAGCCAAAATTATCTTGGCATATCTCTTATTGCCTTCTTAATATTTTCATTAAGTGCGGCTGGAATAAATTATTTAACCGATCCTGCTGGTATTTATCACCAAGATGATGATTTGTACAATAATCTTGCCGCCATCACTCTTAATTCAGAAAATGGTGTAGTTCTACCCAAAGCTATTGATGATAGAAAATACAAAAAAGCATTAGCCCTGAATTTCAAGCATACTGATTACATAATTATAGGAAGCAGCCATGTAATGCAAGTTAGCTCCCACCGCCACATAAAATCTTTGCCAACACTGTGCAATTCGCTAATAAACCTTGGGGTCTCAGGCGCTACATTAGAGGACTATATTGTCTCAAGCGAAATCGTCTTAAAAAACAAATCAATATCCTCTAACCTCAAGTTTGTATTCGGAATAGATCCCTGGAGCATGGGTTTTGACCGGGATGAGAGATGGGTAAATTATGGAAATCATGAGATTTCCATAATTTCATCCTTGCGCAATGAAAACAGAAAAACAATACATAGTACTTCTAAATATCTAAATTTAATAAATTTTGACTATCTTTATCAGTCACTAAATCATTTACTCTCAACATTGGATACGCAGTATGAATCTGTGCATCTAAACCAGGCCGTAAACCCTGATATCGGTATTGATAGTCCAGTTACATTACCTGATGGCTCGATTATCTATTCAAAAGATACAATATCAAACTTCTCCAAAACACCTATTCCATACGGCGGGAGTCACTATAAGTCAGACCACCTAGACGACAAAGAGGCTATAGCCTTATTTGAAGATCAAATTCGTAAAATTTTAAATTCAGGGCATCCTGTTTATTTCCTTTTGACCCCATATGCCCCTAATGTTTTTAAGAGTACAAATTCAAAAACAAAGTCACAAATCGATCATATGGAGCCCATCATCCGACAATTAGCTAACAATTTAGGTATTCCCGTTTTCGGTAGTTACTATCCTCAAAATATAGGTTGCGATGATCTTGATTTTTATGATCATATGCACCCAAAAGCATCTTGTTTAACAAAAATAGTCACGAATTAGCCCAATCATTCTGATCAAGGCCATGGCCACCGCCCAGCCCCAGTCCTGCGTCTCCGTCGCCGCCACCGATCCCCTCTACATCCTTTACACCTCCGGTACCACCGGCATCCCCAAGGGGGTGGTGCGCAACGACCTCATATTTCAATTCCCCATCACCCAAGCAGCCCAGAGGGGCAGGGTGACCATGGAGGCGAGGGTGCTTACGGAGATCAGCCAGGCGACGCTGCGGCCATCGCCCCCCATGCGCACCGCCAGGATGTAGGCCGAGGAGGCGGTGGGCAGGGCGGCGAAGAGGACCACAACCTGGTAGTTCAGGCCACTCAGGCCCAGCCAGGCGCCAACGACCAAGGCCAGGACGGGCAGGGCAAGCAACTTCACCGCCAGAAACCAGAAGGCCATTCCCTGGACACCAGGGACATGGTGCAGCCGCAGGGCGGCGCCGACGGCGATCAGCCCCAGGGCGATGGAGGCATCCGCCAGTCGCCCCAACAGGGCCAGGAGCGGGGCCGGCGGTTCCAGCCCGCTCAGATTGAGCA
>JAGVUH010000469.1 GCA_019136395.1 Gammaproteobacteria bacterium | reverse complement strand
GTGGTATTGAGGATGGCCACCCGAATCTGCGCGGCTTGATCCGGGTCCAGGGTCAACAGGAATTCATCGCCGGCAGGGACGATGAGGGACCAGTGCGGGGAGAGGACAACGTCGTCGGTGAACATGGCGCGCTCGCGGCAGGGGCAACTGCGCTCATTGTGGTGTCACGACCAGGGCCGCTGGCACGAAAACGGCGCCCGCAGGCGCCGTCCATCACACCCGCCATGGGTGGGCAGCTCAGGTCAAGGTCGCCACCGCCGTCGCGGTCAGGGCGGGCACCGCCGGGGTGTTGACGTAGGTCACGGTGATGCCGGCGGCGTTGAGGGCCGTGGTGTTGCCGACAAAGGCGGCCTCGGTGCCGTTTTCGACCACGATGTAGCCAAGGCGGACCGTGTTGGCGGCGACGGCCGGGATGGCGGCAATGGCCTCGGCCACACTGTCTTCAGCCGAGGTCACGGCGCAGGTCACCGTGCCGTCGGCGACCACGTCAAAGTAGTAGGCGGCTACCTTGCCGGCGGCCAGTTCGTCGGTGGCCAGGGTCGGCATATCGGTACCGGCGGCCTTGGTTACCAGGGTACCGGCGACCACGGCGCTGAAGGCACCGACCGTCTCGACCTTCTTGTGCGCGCCCTCTTTGGCCAGGGTCGCGGCGGTCACCACCCAGCTATTGCCGGGGTAGATGGCCGCCACGGCGGCACGCAGGTTGTTAAATTGATCAATCAGATCGGCCAGTTTGCTGCCCAGCCCCGCGTAGGCGGCGGCGGGCATCGACCGATCCAGCATCTCTGACTGGGAACGATTCATCGCGGGGTCCTCGGGCGCGTCCGCCGGGCGGGCGCGGGCTGGGGGGAAGGGTCAGCCGCCGTCATGGGGGCCGTCGTCAGGTCCGGGTCGGCGGGCGCGGAGTCCGCGGCAAGCTCCGCCGCCGGCGCTTCCGCCGCCCCTGGCGCCGGCCCGTAATAGGGCGCGTAACCAGGGATGGCGAGGAAGGCCGCGGCCTGCTCGGGGCTTAACGCTTCGGACACCCACCCCGCGGGGGTCACCCCGGCGGGGGTGGGCGCAAAGGCCCAGCCGTTGATCGGGCTGCTACAGTGCGGCAGGGTGCACAGCACGCGCATCAGGCGCTCCGTCAGCCAAACGGCCGCCACTGGGCGTTGGTGGGCAGCACGTTTTTGATATAGCCGTGATGCTTGGGCTTGGTCACCCGCAGGTAGCCGAACAGGAACTGGAACCAGGACATGACCGGCATGCCGCCGACACCGAAGGGCAGCGGGATTTTGGTCATGGGCTGGAACTGCCGCCAGCCAATGGCGTCGGCGCTCGGTGCCATGTTCAGGCAGGGGATGGCCACCGTGCCAGGGATGTCGCGGTTGAGGTCGGTGTAGGTGGTGGTGTTACCGGCCTTCTT
This sequence comes from Gammaproteobacteria bacterium, assembly GCA_019136395.1. Next base: position 27,688 of record JAGVUH010000469.1, on the reverse strand, counting down.
CACCACCTTCATCAGGCGCAAATCGCTGGTGTCGTTGCTGCCATTGAGCCGCGAGCGGTAGATGGCATAGCCGCTTTCGGTGTTGGCGGAGGACTTGGTGATGGTCAAGACCACCTTCTTGCCCGCGGCCACCGCCGTCACAGACGACTTGACGATCTCGGTCAGGCCTTCGCCATTGGGGCCGATGGCGGCCACGGCGTAGTAGTAGTTACCGGCGCGGGCGGCGGTGAACTGGCTGCTGGCGTCATCCGCGCTGGCATCGGCGGTGATGCTTGCCGGCTTGAACGCGACATTGGCGGTGGCAATGGCGCTCCAGGTCAGCTCAAACGGCTTGGCCATGGGGAAGGCGTCATGATGCAGGAAGGTGTCGATGTTGGTCTTCAGCACCCCTTCCGTCAGGCGAATGCCGGCAACATGGGCGCCGAGCTTCATCTGCTCGGCGGAGCCGGTACCCTCGGACGACCAGCGATAGGCCGGATCAAGGCTCAGGTTGAGATCGGTCTGCGCCGCCACCGGCATGAAGCACTCAGTGATGCGTCCCCAGTTGCCGTAATCCTGCACCGCGGCCTGCAACTGGGTGAAGGGCTCGACACTGGTCAGGGGCTGGCCCTGCAGGTCGATGACGTGGTTGCCGTCCATGCCGCCGGCGGCAATCTCCTTGTCGACGGTGGTGAAGATGCCATCGAACTGGGTGGGGCAGGCCTCGCTGTCACCGTAGAACAGCAGGTACTCGGCGTCGGTCATCAACTGCTTGGCGCCGTTGCGTTCCTCGACCGCGATGGGCTCGGCCATGTTCTTGCCGACGTTGAGCACGTAACCGACCTGGCGCAGGGTCATGAGGAACTTGACCAGGCCGACCTCGCGGCTGTACTCGCCCTGGGCAGCGCGCACCACGCCCATCTGGGTGTTGGTCGAGCCGCCGAGGAAGCCGCCAATGCTGTTCTGGCGCACGTACTCGTCGACGATGTTGGTGGCGTTGGACTGGGCCAGTTTCTTGAACAGCACAAAGTGCTCTTCTTCCTGCACCACGGTCTTCATCGCCGTGTCCAGCGACTGCACGCCCAGGGCGCCGCCGCCGGTGAGGGTGGCGACATCGGTCTGGTAGTTGCTGGCGGTGAGGGCCTTTTGCAGCTCCTGCACGCTCTCCTGCTGGGCCAGGGCAAAACTGCCGCCCAGGGTCGGGTCGCCGTTAGGCTGGACCTGGGCGAGTTGGGCCAGAAGGGTCTGGTCGATCATGGGGAAATACCTCGAAGTGACAAAACGGGTCAGGCCAGGATGCGGCGCACCAGGTCGGCGTCGGGGGTCTCGCCGTGGCGCAGCAGCACATCCAGGGTGGAGAGTTCTTTGCCGCTGATGCGCTTGGCCTCAAAGGCGGTATGGGCCTTGGCCAGCAACAGTGGGCCAGACAGTTCCGGCGCGGCGGCCTGAGCCTGGGCCTTGGCTAGGTCGGCCTCGCCGCCGGTAAGCGACTTGCGCCCGCGCCCGCTATCGGCCAGTTTGGCGACCTGAGCTTGCAGGCTTTTCAGCAGCGATCCCTGGCCCTTGACCAAGGTCAGCAGGCCCTTGAGGCCGGTCTCGACCGCCTGGGTCTCGCTGGCGCGGCTGGCGCGCAACCCGGCTAGGTCGTCGTGCAGCGACTTAAGCAGGTCGGTGGCATCCACCGCCTCCACCGCCGAGCCGTCGTCCAGTTCAAAGCGGAACGATTTGGCTAGGGGGCGGTTATCGGCATCGCCGTCGCTGGGGCCGCCGCGATTGTCGGCATCGGGTTCGGCGTGGCCTTCTTCCTCGTCTTCCGCCTCGTCCTCGTCTTCATCTTCATCGGCGGGACCGGGGCCGGGCATGGCCTTCTGCAAGGTTTCCAGCTCGTCGAGCAGGGCTTCGTAACTCATGGCTTTCCTCCGCGACGGTCCGCGGCCAAATCATGCAAAAAACGCTCGACCCAAGCCGCCGCTTGGTCGGGGGGCAGGCCGAACTGGTTGATCGCCCACAGGCTAATGTCACGACCGCGGGCGCGGACCTGCTTGGTTCGCAGGGCTTGGGCCAGTTGATCGCGGAAAAGGGAATAGCGGGTCCCGGTGTCGAGGGATTGCCGGCCCAGGGCCGCCCCGCCGGTCAGGGTAGCGACGTCGGTGCCGTAACCGGCCTCCAGGGCCTTGGCGAGGACAAAGCCGCCCAGGGACTTGGCAAACACGCCCACCGGCGCGGTCGACACCTCGGGCACGGTGCGCGACACCGGACAGCGGTCCAGGGCGACGTTGTTCCAGCGCACGCGGTCGACCACGGCGATCTTGTCGCCGGTCTCGGGGTTGATCTTGACCGCTTTGGAGAGCACCGCCCCGCCGACCGAGGGATACCAGCGCGCCGGCGGCGTCTGTTTGGTCAGCGAGTCCCACACCAGGTTGGCGTTGCGCGCCATGGCGGAGTCGCCCTGATAGAGCTGGGCCTTGACAAAGGTCCCGCCCCCGGCCACGCGCACCTCGACCGGCTTGCCGATCTCATACTCCATGAAATTGGCAATGCCCGACTTGGGACCGAGCAGGGTGTAGTGACTGAGATCGATGTTGCCGTGGCGCAAAAAGTAATCGCGCGACTCCAGCAGGGCCTGCTGGGCGACGATCTCGTTTTGGTGATCCAGGTCTTCGTTGCTGGCTTCGAAGAACAGAAAGCGCTCCCCACCTTCTTCGGCGGGGGTGGCTTTCAGTAAGGCCCCAAACTGGATGACGTCGGGGACGGCGGCGAGCAGGTCGGCATCGGTGAACATGCCGCCCACGGTAGTGTCACGACAGGCGGCGCGTCAGGTTTGCCCCAGCACCCGCCACAGGTGCCCGCGCTCTTCGACCAGGTGCAGATAGGTCTGCTGCTGCGCGTCGGTCAGCGGCGCGCTGGCTTGCAGGCGCTCGAGATCCTGTTGCACCGCCCGCAGCCGTTGCCGGGCGCCCGCCTGGAGCAGGGTATCCTGACGTTCCAGCTTGGCGCGCAGGGCCGCGGTCGCCCCCAGCCGCTGGCGCAGGTCATCGCGAGTACTCATGCCACCCTCCGGCCCGGTTGACGCGGGTCCATCAAATCCGGCGCTTGGGGTGTCACCAGCCGCCGCAAACTGGTGCCCTCGGCACCGATAATATCGGTCAGCCAGCCCTGGGCAATCAGGTCGGTCAGGTGCGGCGTCTGCGTCGTCCAGTCGGCCTCGCTGAGCACCAGGAAACGGTGCGCCCCGGCCCCGGTCATGCGCCCCAGGGAGCGGAGAATCGCCGGCAAGCGACCGTTGACGGTTTGCTCCAGCAGGGCGGGGAACGGCGCCTGACAGATCAGGTCGACCCGCGCCTCGCGCCCCTTGGTCAGGATCAGCACCGGGCAACCGAGTTGCTGGTTGGCGCGCAGGATGCCCGCCGCTACCCGCACGTCGTCCAGACGTTGCAGGCGCAGGCCCAGGAGGTCATGGGGGACCCGCGGCGCGGCATGAAAATCCGTGCCCGCCAACTGCGGGGCCTGAATCAAATGCCAGGTCACGTCGCCGTCACGGGTGGTCGGCGGCAAAATGACGGCATATTCGTTATGGTCCACCACCACATGGGCTTTCAGTCCCGGCAAGCGCTCGGCAATAAAGCGAGTGGCGCTCAGGTCGGGGTCCGATGGCACGGCGCTGCCCGCCGGATGATTGTGCAGCAGGTAGTAGCCCGCGGCGCCAAAGCGCTGCAGATCGGCCAGTAATTGCGGCAGGATATCGGGGGGAAAGGCCACCGTCCCTGGCAGGCGCGAGCTGTAGGCCGCTTCGCCAACAATCTGGTCAGCACGCAGATAGAGGGCGCGAAAGGTCTCAAAGCGTGGGTCGCGATAGATCTGCGCCAGAGCCGCCAGGTCGCCGGGTTCGCTGACCGGCTGACCGGTCAGCCGGGCGTGGCCGGCGGCGTGAAAGTCGCCGGCGAGGCGGGTACCGAGTAGGGTGGCGGCCGGTCCTCCCGTAGCACGTAGCTGGTGCAGGCGGCGTTCCAGGGCAGCCAGGGCAGCGGCGCCGGCCTGGTGTTGCGCGGGGGTGGTGGCGGGACGCAGGGCACGGAGGGCATCGACGGGGGGCGCGCTGAAGTCAATCTCTTGCTGCGCTTCAGTATAGTGCTTGGCGCGCTGGCTGACTTGCGGCGTAACCACCGGGGCGGGCTTGATCCGCACCCAATGGGTCACGCGCCGCCCCAGGCGGTCGGTGATCAGGCGTTGCGCCAAACCCGGCGTACCGGGCTGGCCGCCTTTGACGAGGACGGAGGGGGGGTCGGCGGTCATGGCGCCATGATGGCGTCACGACCGCGCCACCCTAGAACAGACTGGCCTGTCCCTCCGCTACCCGCCGTTGGTGCAGGAAGGCCGCCAGGCCGGTATCGTCCAAGCCGGCCAGGGGGCTGGTCAACAGCTCACGCAAGGCGTACTTGGTCTTCAGCCGGGCGCGGGCGCGGTCCTCGCTGGGGTGATTGGCCACCAGATCGAGCAACTCGACGTTATTTTTTTGCCCGATGCGGTTGATCCGCCCCTGCCGTTGCGCGTGACCCATCGCCGTCATCGGGGTATCAAACTGCACCAACCACGAGCCGGATTGCAGGTTGGCGCCGGTAGCCCCGGCATCCGAAGCGACGACGATATCGGCGCTGCGCTCGCCCTGCTCGGGGTTGAAGGCCTTGATCTTGGTCGCCTTGTCCTCGGCGCTGTCGGCGCCGGTGATGGTCACCACGCGATGACCGTCCGCCTCCAGGGCCTGCTTGAGCCGCTCCACCGCCGCCAGGCTGTGGGCGAACACCACCCCCGGCTTGCCTTGGCGCTCTTGGGCCAGGCGCGTCACCGTGCCCAGTTTGCCCGACTCGGGATGGGCGTCAACAATCCGCCGCGTTGCCGTGCCCTTGAGGATGCCCAGGCTGGTGGACAGATCGCGCGCCACTGCTTCATGCCGGTCCTCGGGCACGCCAGCAAAGGACTCCGGGCTTAGGGCTTGCAGCGCGGCGACGTCCACCTTGCCCTGTTTGCGCGCCATAGACGCCTTGGCTAGGTGCTTATCCAAGTCGGCCAGGGCCTGGCGTTGACCGTCGGACAGGTCGACGCGGATCTCACGCTTGTCGGCGCGCACCGGCGGGTCGATTTTGAACGGCAGGACGTAGCGCGCCATTTCGCGCTGCAGGGCCTGCTTGGCGCCGGCGGTGTCCGGCCCGTAGCGGCGCAGGAAGGCCGCCTGATCGGTGTAGCGCGCCGGGTCCATCTTGCGCAACAAGTCGAAGGCCTCGGACAGATCGTTCTTGATCGGGTCGGCGGTGCTGTGCAGATAGTAGGGCGTCTGGTGAGCCAGAGCGTCGACGACGTTGGCCATGGCGCTGTTCTCCTTGCCCTGGCGGTTGAGGGTATTGTGGCCCTCGTCCACCCCGAGGAAGTCGAAGCGGATGCCCTCCTTGGCCATGACGCCCTGGAGCCAATCCGCGCGCTCCGCGGGGCTCATGGTCGCCAGTCGCTCGCTCATCGCCGCCGGCTCGATGCCCGCGTGTTGCGCCCCGAGGTGGAGCATGTCGTCGCGGAAGCTCTGATGGGTCATGACGGCAAAGTGGTGCGCCGGGTCCTTGTAAGCGGCAATCCGTTCTTCGCGGCTGGCCCCCGGTTCGGCGTGCCAGTTGAACCGCCCGGGGGCAAGGAAGCGCAGGGCCTCGGCGTTGAACTCGCCTTGAACGATGGACGGTACCAGAAACAGCCCGCGCTGCGCCTTGCCCTGGGCCTGGAGATGGGTGAAGGCCCCCAGGGACATCGCGGTCTTGCCCGCCCCGGTGCCAGCGGCCAAGGCCAGGCGCTTATTCTCGGCCAGCAGTTTGATCGCCCGCTGACGCATGGCCTCGGGACTGTCCACCGGCCCGCTCATGGTCGGCTGATAGAGCTTGACCGGGCGTCCGGCCTGGAATTGCCCGCCCACGGTGGGCATCAGGGCGGCGATCTGCCGCTCCGCGACATGCCCGAGGGTATGGCGCTCGTCGGCCTTGAGCGGCTTGCTTTCCGCCTTGGCGGGCGGAGCATCGAACATCTCGGCCTGACCGCCAAACAAGTCGCCGCCGCCCGCGACGCCAAACAGTTCGCCGTCCGCGGCCTCTTCGCTGGAGAAAAAGCCCATTTGCGCCTGCGCCAGGGCCTCCTGGCGCGCCCGGGCGGCATCCAGCTTGTCGCTCACCGCCCCCTCGGCATAGCGCCCCTGATTGCGCTCCCGCAGCCGGTCGATCAACTCGCGGGTCTGCGCCAGCCGTGCAGTGCGCGCTTCCGGGTCCACGGCATCGAGGTGATTGAGGTTGTGGCGAATCGTCTGCCGTCCCAGCTTGAGCGGCGCGCTGGGGTTGAGGCGGTTGTAGGCGTCGGCAAAGGCGCGGCTGGTGTCACTGCGGATCAGGTCCTGGATGGCGGCATAGGCATTGACATGGCCGTGCAGCATCTGGGTGTAGTCGTTCCAGTTCAGGCTGGCCTGCCCCACCTCCGCCGCCAGGGTATCGCGTTGCCTTTGCCAGGCTTGCCACTCGGGGTTGGTGACGCGGTCGCCAAACATATCGACCGTCTCATTGTCCGGTTCCGCCTGCTCCAGGGCCTCCAGCCGTTGCCGCAGTTCCCCGGCCGCGGGGCTCTCCTTGGCGACATGCCGGTAGAACCACTCGCGCAGGGTGCGCTGATCGTCGCCGCTCAGGTCGCCAATCGCCTTGTAGGCCGCGGTCCCTGCCGGCTCCTGGGCCAGGGCGCGATGCAGGGCCTCGGCCGCCATCTGGTCGAGGTCAAAGGACTGGCGATGCACCGGCGCCAGGCGATCACCAAACCGCCGCTGCACATAGTCATCCGCCAGGGCCTCAAAGGCCGGGGTCAGGTCCTCGGCGCGGCGCAGCTTGCCCTGGGCGTCTTTGATCGGCGCCACCGCATCCAACGCCGCCTGATAGCCGGCAGCGTCTCCGGCCTTGCGCACGAAGTCGGCGCTGTGCAGGTCGGCAAGGATGTCCGCCGGGCTGTCGCCATCCGCCGCCCGCCCGCCGATGTAGTCCTTGATCGCCTGGGTCAGGTCGCCCCCCGCCGCCGCCGGGTCGAAACGCTGGGCCAGGCTGGGCGCCACCCCGGGCGGCACCTCCAGGGCCAGGTCCGGGCGCTGGGCGAAGCCCGCCGGCAACCAGTCCGCTTCGTCGTGGCGCCCCTCGATGATGTCCAGGGTGCGTTGCAGCCGCGCCAACTCCGCGGTGTCCACCGGCTGCGCCAGGCGGTCCAGGCCCGCCGGGGTCACGGTCAGCACCTGCTGCCCGGCGACCTTGTGCAATTGATAATCGCCGCGTTGCAGGCCGATGGCGCGCGCCTGGCGGATGGCATCCTCGTCGCTGACGCCCCCCAGGGGAACCTCCAGCGACTCATCGCGCCGTCCGGCCTTGAGTGCCACCTCCAGGGCGGCATTGGCCTCAAATTCGCCCAGCCGGGTGGCCAGGATCTGGTTGGCCGCTTCCACCGCGTCCTTGCGCCGCTGGTTGAGTTGCTGCAAAGCGGCAAACTCATCGCCATAGCGCGCCTCGCCCAGTTCCGCTTCCTGGGCGGCAGCAAGCAGGCTGTCAGCTTCGCGCAGGGCCTCGCCGCCCGCTTCCAGATAGTGGGCCTGATGAAAGGCGGTCAGCCCTTCGGTCAGCCGTTCAACGTCCGCCGGGGCCAGATCGGCATGCAGCCGCCGCGCCAGCACCTGCGCCGCCCCCGCCACCCCGAGGACATCGACCACCGAACGGTCCACCAGGGCCGCGCCGCCGGCGGTGATCGCCAGGGCGTTGATGCTGTTGAAGGCCCCGGCGCTGACATGCTGGCGCAGTTGCACCGCGGCATCGCCCCCCGCCGCCGTCTGCACCTTGCCGAGGAAGGCGCGGGTACTCAGGGTGCGCACGTCGTTTTCCACCGCCGCCCGCACCTGGTCATCCAGGTGTTCCTCGGCCTTGGCCACGTCCAGGTTCCACGCCTTGACCTCGGTGGCGCGGTCAATGTCCTGGCGCACCGCCCGCGCTTGTTTCTTGACCTCTTGCAGCTTGACCTGGGCCTTGATCAGTTCCGCGCCCTGCTTGGCGTCCGCCAGGCTGGCCTTGACCTGGGTGGACAGTACCGGCTCACGCAGGGTGTCGATCTCGGCCTTGAGGGCCTTGCTCTCATCGCCGCGCTTGCGGATCGCCGCGCGCTGCCCGTCGCTGAGGTTCTGCCGCCGCGCTTCCTTGCGCGCCTCGGCCTCTTGCTGCAATTCCGCGTCGCTCAGGCCCTGGGCCTGCGCCCGTTCGGCATACTGGGCGGCAAAACCTAGGCCCTTCTTGGCCGCCGGGGCGGTATCGTCCAGGTCCGCCGCCGCCAGGTCGGTGGCTTCCATGGCCGTCGTCCGCGCCTCGGCGTCGGTGGCCAGATGCTGGCGTTGCAGGTCCACCGCCTCGTGGGCGCGCTTGAGCAGGTCGGCATGGTGTTGTTGGCGCAGCCGCTCCTGGGCCTTGTCTGACAAGTGGTCGGGGATCTTAGGTTCCAAGTCTTCGGCCTGCCAGCCCATGGCCTGGGCGACGGTGGTGATGAAGGTTCGCTCTTCGGCTTGTTCCTTGAGCTGAATCTGCTCCTTGGCGCCCTTTTTGGCCTGAGCCAGCCCCAGTTCCTTGTCGCGCTTGGCCTGCGCCTTTCTCTGTTCCTGCTTGGCCTTGCGCCGCGCGGCGATGCTGTCCTTGAGGGTCTCGTCCGGCGCCTTGGGGCGGATGCGCATGTAGTTGAGCTTGCCGCCGGCGCCACCGATGACGTGATAGACCCCCGAGCCTTGGGTGGTCTCCTTGATCAGGACGGGGACCCCTTTTTCGTCGGGGCCGTGAGGCCTCACCGTTATCCAGCGTTCGCCGGGTCCAAGGGCTTTATTGAGGAAGTCCGCCAAACTTTCCCGGTGCAAATGCGGGAAATCTGATCCCGACCTACGCCATATTCCCGTCCGAGACTGGCGCAGGTTTCCCCGGCTTCTCGACGGGCTCTGATGATTACCACTTGCTCCCGCGTGAGTTTGGCCTTGCGATGCCGCTCCCAAGCCCCGCCCCTGGTACGCTGTCGCGCGAAAGTGTCCTTGCAATTGTCCGTCTGCGTACCATTCACCAGATGGTCCGGATTTACGCAACAGCGATTGTCGCACCGATGGCGTATCACAAAATTCTCCCTGGGAATGGGGCCATAGGACAGCACCCAAGCCATGCGGTGCGTTTTCACGTACTTGCTGATGGGTAAGACGCAGATCGTGCCGTAACCCGCCGCGTCCCGCTTTCCTGTCCATTCCCAACAATCCGTTTGCGGATTTTTTTTGATCTTGGCTAGCATGCGATCTCTGGCCGCCTGCAACAGTGGCAGGCAGCCGGTATCGTGTAAAGTAACTGTCGTCATCGCAAATTGCCTTCATAAACGCGTGAGAAGCAAATGAAAAATCATCATTTGTCAGTGCGTGTATTGTACCTGAAGGCATGATAATCGTGATGGACATTTCTTCATAATCCCCATACGCGCCACTGGCGTATTCTCCTTTGACCGGCTGGGCCTTGAGTAAGCCCTGAAGCAGGGGTAACGCGGTAAACATCAGGCGCTCCTGTGCACCTGCACCACCCGCGTAACGGACGGCAGGGCCTTGTGCAAGGGATACTCCACCGCCGTGTCCGGCGGGGGCTGGTCAAACTCCCAGACGTCCGGCGTGCGCCGGTCGATCAGGCGCAGGGTGTGGAGTTGGTCGGGGTGGACGCGGGCGTTGCGGGCGAAGGCGCCGCGGACAGCGCGCAGGACGGGCACGGCGTCGATCCACCAGCCGCCGTCGGCATGGAAGACGGGGTAGCCGGCGTGTCGCAGGCGGAAGGCTTCGGGTTCGTAGAGGGGGTAGGCGAAGTGACCTGATAGGTCGCCGACGGATCGCAATGTGGATAGCGCGTGGTCAAGTGCCTGCTTTTGCGTATGTAACGCATGGGGCGTCTCCGTCAAGGGCGGCAGGCCAAAATGGCTGCCCCGTTCGTCATGGACATTCAGGTCGGTGGGTTCCGTGCGTCCCGCCAAGGCCAGGCCGCGCTGAAAGCGGGCTTCCATCAGGTCACGGTCGGCATCAGATCCCGCCACTCGGGGCTCGCGCCGGTAAGTGGCCGTCTCGCTCAGGGTGCGCCGCTCGTCGGCGGTCAGGTCGCGAACCGCTGGGGTAGTATAACGGTCCGGGCGTGACGGATGATCCGTTGCCTTGCCCGGCGCGGCGACCGCGGTCTCCCGGGCCGGGGCGGGCGCGGCCTGGCGGCCGCCGTCGGCCAACAAGTCGGCGAACAGGTCGCGCGTCAGGGTATCGCGCCGCGCTTGGCTATGGCGATGGGGCCGGCGGTCGTCATAGGCGCTGACGCGCACCACCTTGCCCGAGGCCAGGACGCGATTGTGGGCCGGCACATGGGCCTTGGTGAACAGGGTCAGAAACATCAGGCCGCCCTCCGGACCAACGTCAAACGGGGTAGATAAGGCAAGCGCCATGTTGGCGAGCTGGCAAACAATGCCTTGGCAACCATACCTGCCGGCTTGCGCAGGATCAGCAGCCGGGCATTGACCCCGGTGGTCTGCGGCAGAGTCCGATCCAGGAAACTCCCCGCCGGCAGTTTCTCCACCTCCGCCCCCCGCTCATCCAGCCAGCCGCGGAAGGCTTGCGCCGCCCGATCCTGGCCAAAGAACACGCCCTCGCCCGCAATCGCCACCAGGGTCCCGCCCGGTTTAAGCAGTTCCCAAGCGCGTTGAATGTGGGCGGCATCCTGGCGGTCGCTGAAGGGCGGATTCATCAGGATGGCGTCATAGGGTTGCGCCGCCTCAAACTCGTTGAAGTCGCGCCCGGCCAGGCGGTGGCCCTTGGCGCCGAGGATGTTGCGCAGGGCATCCGACACCTCGACCGCGTCCACCTCCGCCCCTTGGGCGCGGGCCGCGTCCGCCAGGTGGCCGTTGCCAGCGCTGGGCTCCAGCACGCGCATGCCCGGCTTGATCCCCGCCAGGGTCGCCATGCGCGCCGCCAGGGGCTTGGGCGTGGGGAAGAAATCCACCCCAACCTTTTGCCCGGCAATGGCCAGTTCCGCCGCCTTGACCGGGTCCAGGGCCTTGGCCCCGGCGCGCTGGGTCAGGTATTCCCCCAGGGCCGCGCGCAACTCGGCTTGCTGCAGGATACCCAGGCGCTGTAACCGCGCCACCGTGGCCTCGCTGTGCGGCCAGGTCACGTAATCCAGATCCGCCGTTTCCGCGGGCCGCCCCCGATTTCGCTCCCGGTCGCGATACTCCCAGCGTTCGCGGTCGCGACGATACATGGCGTCCTGCAGCAGGCTGTCGAGCGTCTCGACCGCTGCCAGGCTGTTGACCTTGGCTAGGTGTGTCACCTGCCCCGCCGCCAGGGCGGCGGCCAGATTGCGCGCGCTTTCGGCCAGGGCCGCCTGTTTGGCCGCTTGCTCCAGGGCGCCACTGGCCATCCGCGCCCGACGGGCGGTATTGGTCAAGCGCTCCGCCGCTTGGGTCGCTTGCGCCCTGGCCGCCAGGCTATCCGCCGCCGCCCGCAGTTTGTCCGCCTGGCGTTGGCGCGCTTCCGGGCCGGGGGTCGCCGTCACCTTGACCACCTTGGCCGGCCCGCGGGGCGCCGGGTGGTTGGGCGGTACCGGATGATCCGCCCGGTGCCAGCGGGGTGGCTCCCCGCTCAGGCGATAGGTCACGCCATCCACCGTCACCGTGTCCCCCGGCGTCGCCGCGCTGGCCTTGGGCACCAGGTGGTCATAACGGTCTTCCAGTTGGTAGCTGACCGCGGCCCCGCCCCAGTAGTTGGCGCGGAAGTAGTCGGTCATGCTGTCCGACTCGTCCCAGCGGTATTTACGGAAGATCGCCTCCAGGTCATCGAGTACCTGCTGCGTTGCCGGGGCGTAGCGGGGCACCCGCTCCTCACCGTACTCCGGGTCAAAGCCATTGGCCCGCGCCACCACCCAGGCGGGATTGAGCACGGGCATGCCTTCGGGCACGCCCGTCAAGCGCAGGTCGATGCTGCGCGCGTCGCCGGTGATGGACACCTGAATCCCGGTCGGTAAGCGCCCCGCCGCCAGGCCGCGCTTGAGGTCCTGGCGCATCAGGGTGCGAATGGCCTTGGCGCCGCTATCCATGTCGGCCCGGGTCGCCCGCCCGTAAAAGGCCGCCGGCGACGGGCCGCGCTTGGCTAGGACCACGGGCGCATAGGTCACCGGGACCCGTTCCGGCGCCGGGCGCTGCTCCTTGGGCTGCGCCGCCGCGACCTCGGCCATGGTCGGGGGGCGCAGGGCGCCCAGGGTCTCCAGGTACTGGCTGATGGCGCTCAGCCGGTCTGGGGCGCGGTGCAGATAGGTCCGCGGTTCGCCGGGGAAGGCAAACACCGAGCTGGCGTTGGCGAAGGAGCGCAACCCCAGTTCCACCAGGCCGCCGCCGGGGGCCTGCAAGGCAAAGACCTGCTTGCGGTTGAAGGCCGAGTTGACCTTGACCTCCTGCCAGCCGGTCGCGGTCAGGGCCTGGCGGTACGCCGCCCAATAGCCGGCGTCTTTGGGGTCCAAGCCCGCGAGCGCTGGCCGCAGGCGGCCCTGGAGCGTCTTCACCGCGGTGGCAAAGGCGTGAACCTTGGCCTGATTCAGCGTGCCCACCAGGCGGTAAAGGACCAGGTCATCTAAGCTGCGGGTCCCCGCGATCAGATCCTCCCGGCTTGGGGCGCCGCCCTGCACCTCCTTTTTTAGCGGCGCGGTGAGGCTGAAATGTCGCTCCAGCCCCTGCTCAAACTGCTCCGGGGTTGCCAGCCCCAGGCGGGTGATCTCCGCCATCACCCCAGCCTTGTCCCCCGGCGTTTTTGGCGTCAGCCAGGCGGCGCTGCCCAGCAGGTACTGCGCGCGGGCCACGTCCGCCTTGTTGTTCAGCAGGCTTTGCACCCGTCGTGCCCAGGCCGCGGGGCTATCGTCAAAATAACCCTGCTCGCCATCAGTGGCGCGTAAGGCCCCCCACTGCACCCCCAGGTCGCTGAAGGCATCCGCGGGGCGGGCGTTGATGAACTTGCGCCCGTAGCCTAGTTCCAGCAGCAAGGCATCGCGCACGCTTTCGCCGTCCAGGTGCGCGGCGGCGGTGATGGGCTCCTCGCGCGACACCCCGGACCAGCCGCCATTGCCCTGCGGGATGCGCTCATAGACGCGATGGGTCAATTGCAGATTGGCCGCCAGCCACGCCGCCGTGGCGCGTTCCGCCGCCGTCAGTTCCGCGGCGCCCGGCACCTTGCCCGTGGACAGAGCCACCATGGCCCGCAGTTGATCCTGAATGCCCAACTGGTGGCGCAACGTCGCCGCCGCCAGGATGACCGCCGGCGTGGTCAGGTGTTGCGTGTAACTCTGAACATCGCGCTCAGTCGGCGTCAGAGCGGCGCGGGTTGGTTCTGGCTTGGCGGGGTCGGGCTGCACGCTGGGTGGCAAGTCATCCGGTGCATCCGCCGCCGGGGCATTGGCCATCCGCCGCGCCTGCTCCTGGGCGCGCTCAAGGTCCGGGAAGATTTTGATCCCCACGGCATGATCAGCGTCAGCGTCCCAGAGGATAGCGGCATAGCGCCCATCGGCATGCTGCACCACCCGCCCCTCGACCCCATCCTCCCGGTTGGGATAGCGGGCCAGGATCTCGCCCGTGGGGGCGGGTTCTTCAGCCCACTTCGGTTTGGGCTTGGCTGCCGCCTCTGCCGCGGGCGACTTGACCGCCGCCTTAAGCTGATTCAGCATCGCTCGATCTTCCTTGTGTTCCGCCGACGACAGCTTTGGCGAGCCCTGATCCTCTTCGAGATGCTCCACCACCTCCTTGAGGGCCTGTTTTTGCTTTTGGGGCGACTGTGTGGCCACCCGTTTGAGTTTGGCTACCGTGGCCGCGTCTTCCTGGCGGTGCTCCCGGGGAATGTCCTTCTGCCGGCTGTCCGTGCTCAAGTGGTCGATGGCCGCTTCCAGGGCCGCCTGCCGCGGGGTGACGGCGGTCACGGTCTTGACTCGCCGCCGCACCTTGGCGGGATGGGCAGTGACGACGGTACCGTCCTCCTTGGTGTAGGTCGGGATAATGACGGTCGCGGTTGCCAGGGGGGCCAGCATGTCACCCATGTGGCCGCCCAAGTGGCGATTGACGGCCTTGGCGACCATGTCGCTATTGCCTATTGCGGGCGCAAACTCCAGGCTCTTGTCCTGCCAAGTGGCGCCCAGGCGGGTCATGAGATTGGTCAAAATCAACACCGCCCGGTCATCGTTTTCGGGGGTCCGCTTGGCCAAGGCGCGCACGCGGCGTTTGAAGGCCCCAATGGCGCGGTTATTCAACGCCATGTCCGGGTAATCGCGCTTGTAATCCTGCATCAGGGCATAAGCCGCCTGCTGCGGTGCCGACCAGTCTGAGGTATCCAGCGGCTTTGGAGCGTTCGCTGGCATTACCTGCTCCGTTTTGGGCTCAGGTTCCGGATCGCCCGCTTCGGCGCGCAAAGTCGCCTGACGTTGACGCCACTGCGGAATGCGGGCGTCATTGGGGTTGCCGTCAATAAATGCCTGCAAAACCTGGATGGCCTCACGCTTGGTGGCCAGGGCTTCCGCGGTTAGCTCAGGCTTTTCTGCCTTCGCCTCCCGCTCCCGCTTGGCCTGCTCAATCGCCGCTAGGGCCTCGGCTTCGCTGGCGGGGAGCTGATCGGCCGCTTCTTCTCGCTTTTGCGCTGGATCAGTTTTGGCCTTGGCTTCTCTTTCTTGCCATTCCCGTTCTTTTTCCTGATGACGATCAAGCCACTCTTTTGCTTGCGCGGTTGGCGTTAAATCAGGCACGCCACCCAATTCCTTTAAGACCTTTTCTGCGTCAACCTCGTTTTGCGGGGCATAAAAGCGAAATTCATCAATTACCGCCATGCTTGAAACGACATCTGCCCTGGATTCCCACAGAACATCCGCCTCATACCGCCCCTCTCCGCCAAAACGCTTGTCCAAGTTTTCTATCGCTCGATCAGCGCTCCCGCGTATCTCCCGCAAGCGATTCACGGCACGCTTGACGCCATTCAGCACATCGTCAGGCACAGCTTCAATGCCTTTCATTGACTTCGTTTCGGCCTGGGGAGTTTCAGGAATACCCTCCGCCGCCGCAATCCGCGCCTCCAACTCCTTGGCCTTTGCTGATCCTGGGTTGCGCACCCGCTCGTCGGCCAGGTCCTCCTTGTCGTCGAGCAGGGCGGTGCGGTCGGTTTGAGCCGCCGGCGTACGCTCTACCTTGGCGATGTGCGCCCAGGCGGCCAAGCGCACTTGACTGGCGTTGTCCGGCACGGATGACACTGGCTCCGGCTCACCCACCACCTTTATTTGCGCTTGGGACGACCACGACAAAGCTGCCGCGCCCATGTCCGTTACCATGGCTGTCTTGGCGTATTTGCGGTAATCGTCCAGGGAGGCCTGCTTGTCAGCCCGGACATACACCGCGAACTCCCCAAAGGGGGATGTTAGGTGGACGCGGTAGTGAGTGGGTTTGGGGTTGGTATTAGCTTGCACCCATGCCGCCGCATTGGCCAACGCCTTGCGCGGATTGGCCACCCAGAATTGACCACCCTCATCGGTAAACTTTGCTTGCAAGGCGTCACCCATGGCCGTGCGCACCTTTGCCCGGGAAATGCCAAACAGCCGTTGCGCCACGGGCGAAAGATAGCGGAAATCCGCCCCCGCCGGGCGCAGATCCAGTCCCTTCAGATCGGCATCACTTAGGGCGTCACCACGCAGGAGCTTGTCCTTGACGGTGGCATACACCGCCGCTTCCCGCGCTTGCGCTTGATCGTGCTCCTGCACGGCTTGTTGCGCCTGGCGATCCTTCTCCGCCGCGCTGGCGGCAATGTCCGCCTGCTGGCGTTCGCTCAACGTAGACCAATGATTCGCATGCCGCTGATGCAGACCCAGCGTTGGCTTGCCCAGTCGATGCCAGTCCACCAATTGCTCGCGGTCCCAGCTATCAAGCGGGGCATCAGGTTTAACTTCTGATTCAGAAGTCGCCGCAATGCTGCGCCAATTGCCACCTTTGGCTTTTGCTTGCTGATAGCGCTTCAGCCAATCATGAGCTTCCGGCGGAACCTCTTTGCCGCTCATGACCGCATGGGCCATGGCCGCGAACAGTTTAAAGCCGGTGCCGCCGTACTTTTCTGTCAGGTCAATGACTTCCTTGCCCGTAAAACCGACGCCCGGGGACATCGCCCCTTTATTGGCCGCATGCTCAAAGGACTCCAAGCCCATTTCCCAGGGGTAATCGCCGTTAGCATAAAAATCAGGGTCAATGCCGCGCGGACGAGTGGTTTTACCCTGCCATCGGCGGGGATCAACTTCATAAGTCGCTGCAAGTTTTTCTGGCCCAACTTGATAATCCGCAACCTTTGGCGCATCAGGCTTGGTTTTCGGCGCCTCCTCCGGCGCCACATGGTAGGTCTGGGTGTGCCCGTCCTTGCGGGTAATGACCTTGACCGGCAATTGCTTGATCGCCGTGGCCGCCCCCGGGGGCACCGCGGTCGGGGCGACGGCTGGGGCGCTTACCGGCGCCGCGGGTGGCGCGGTCGCGGGCTTAGGCGCGGAGTCCCCCAGGCCAAAAAGGTCGATGGTGCGGGTATCGCCACGGCGCACGGCCTTGACGAGCAACACGGGCGGCGGGGAAGCGGACATGGGCGGACCTGCATCGGGAAGGATGCTCCCATTGTGGAGTCACGACTTTAGGCTATTTGCCGCCATAACTGGCCTAGCGTCCCTTGGGCGCGACACAACGCCTTGAGCATGGTGTCATGCTGACCAAATAGGGCATGCGCTTCGACCCCGGATAGATGGTGCAGGCCATCGGCCTCGCGCTTGAACCCCAGTTTTTCGTAATAACCGACCGACCAAGGATAGGTCTTGAGCGACAAACCACCATCACCGCCGGCCCGTTTACCAGCCTCGTGGGCTTGGCGCAGCAATTCAGTTGCTACCCCGCGTCCGCTATGCGCCGGGTCAGTCGCCAAGGCATGGATGTAGGTCCCACGCCGGCCGGTACCATGGGCAATCAGACCCACCACGGCGCCGCGCTCGTCGCGCGCCAGGTGATGATGCAACGACGGCTCGCCAATGGCGCTCCCTTCGTCACGCAGCAGTTGTCGATGAGGATCAGACTGCGCCGCCCAAGCGTGCGCGGCGGCATAGGCGGCTTGATGGTCAGGTGTGGTTTGCGCGGTGTCCCAGGGTTGCGCCGGATGCTCAGTCACCGTGATTGCGGGTCGCTGAGGCGCGGACGCGGACGGCGGCGCGACGTGATAGGTCTGCACCACCCCATCCCGCCGGGTGAGAGTGCGGGTCGGCAGCAGGGCCTTGAGCAGGATAAGCGAATCGGCGGGCATGAACAGCACCGGGCGGCAACAGGCGATGCCGTCACTGTGGCGTCACGACCCCGGTCGGAAAATGAAAAACCGCCCCGGAGGGCGGTGTGGCGTGCGGTGATGCCGGCGATCAGGGGGACGGTGATGGAGCGGTCGGCGCTTGCGCCTGACCCTTTTGCGCCGCCAGGGCGGCTTGGCGCTTTTTGATCAATTGCGCTTGAAAAGGCGAATCGGTCGTTTTGACCGCTGACACCTGCCCTTCTGGCAGGCCATCGTAGTAGTCATACAGATCGGGGCGTTCTTGCGGGCTGGGTAATGACATCACTTGATCCTCCATAACAGCATTCTAGCATGCCCCAAGGCTTTCATCATGGTGTCCGCCTTGGTTTCGCCGCTTTCCTGGCCGCTCATCTTGGCATAGATCGGCGGTTCGTCTGACTGCGAAATCATCTTGGGCGACTCGCCTTTGGCAACATTGTTATCGCGGAACGACCAGGCATCCACCATATCGCGCACCTGATCAAAGGCGCCCTCGTTGGTGGTATTGCTCAACACGACATCCACCGGCACATAGCGCCCGGTCTCGCCGCCATGAATGAAACGCCCGACGGCGCGCTTGGCAGCCTCCTGCCGCGGCAAGTGCATGTAATGCGCCTCGGTGCGATAGCCGGCGGCCTTGAAATCGTTGACATCCTTGATCGCCGATTTGGCGGTCTTCATGGTCTTGTCCAGTACCACGTTAAGATTCATCGACCGCGCCTTTTCCACCAGGTGATCGAAAACTTCGCCCGATTCCTCGTGCACCTCCGCCGCATTCCAACCTTCATAGCCATCCAGCATGCCCTTGATGTGGTCGGCATCCAGGACGATGAACGACTGCGGGTCATAGACCTGGCCAGCAAAGGACGACTTTCCTGAGCCGCCGCGCCCGCCGAGGAGGATAAAGGTCGGCGCCTGGCCTGGGGGCGGTGTGGCGCGCTTGACCGCCTCATCCGACAGAATCGTATCTCGGATCTTCTGATGAATCTTCTGCCGCTCCGGCGCCCACTGCCCATCCTTTTTGAAGCGCTTGTCGGTTGGCACGACCCCCTTAAGCCGCTCTTCCGTTTCTTCAATCTTCTGCTTCACCTCGGGCGGGAACTGCGCCAGGATCGCCTCGGGAGTGACATCGGCCTGATCATGCTGCTTGGCAAAATCCGCCGCCTTGAACAGTTCGCCCTGCACGGGCTGTGGCTGGCCGGCAGCGGCTTCGGGCTTCGCTGACGTTTGGCCTTGGCCCTGGCCTTGCCCCTGGCTCTGGTTTTGGGGATCAGTTCCCCCCTGCCCCGCCGCTTGGCCGCCCTCCTCATGCCGCCCCTGCATCTCGTGCCAGTGCACCCCATGCTCGCGCCCGGCGGCATCCTTGATCTTGGCCCCATCCTCGCCGGCGGAGACCACCTCGCCCTGGCCTTGAAAGGCCCCGGCCTGGAAGCGCATGCGGTCGCCCGGCTTGACGTTATGCACGCCGTACTGCGCCGGTGCGGGCTGGCCTGGCGCTTGGCCCTGGGCGGGGTTCTGGCCTTGGCCTTGGGTGGCACTGGGCGCAGGTACCTGGCCGCCCGGCGCGGGAGGCTGATCAGACGGCGGCATCGCCGCGGCCTGGCGCCCCGGTCCGGCAACCGGCGCCTGCCCCATATGCGGCATGGCCAGTTGTCCGGGCCGCGCGCCCTGGCGCTTGTCGTCATGCTCCTTGACGACGGTGCCATCGCGGCGGGTGTATTGCTTAACGTGGGCCTTGGCGAGGAACAGCAGGGGAATGGCGGTCATGGGCACGGACGCTCCAGGAAAGATGCGCCCAAGGGTAGTGTCACGACTGGGAAGCAATAAGTTTCGTCCGCAGCCGGGTAGCGAAGGCCACCAGCCTGGCCTTGCGCGTGTCGTAATCCAGCCCCGCGACCAGCAGGGCGGCATTGCGCGCCCGGACCTGGGTCAGCAGGTTCAGTTGCTCGTTGTCCAGAGCCTGCTCGTCAAGCGCCCTACCCCTGCCGCTTACGGATCTCCGCCAGCAACTCCGGCTGGATGTACTTCAGCAGCTCCTGCTTGTTGCGCACCCTGGGCACCGCCAGGCCGACATCCAGGCTACTGGCCTCGGCCTCCTTGAGGGTCATGGCGCCGAACAACCGGCCAATCGCCCCCAGGTCGTTGCGCGTCATCGCTGCCAGCAGGGCCGCCGACCGTTGAGCGCGCGGGGCATTCACCATTGCCAGGCGCTGGAGATGCTCCCGGCGCGGATCGGTCGCGGCAATGCCGGCCAGGGGGTCCGTGGGCGCTGCCGGGGCGCCCAAGTCCAGTCCCAGGCCAGGCGCTTGCTTGGGCGCCAGGGCGTCCGGTGCGGCATTGCTGACATGGTACATCTGGTTGACGCCATCCTTGCGCGTGCGCAATTCCAGGTGGGTGTCCGGCATCAGCACCGGGTTGGCGCCCAACAGGTCCCGCGTCTGGGTGTCGCCCCGCTTGATGGCCTTGAGAAAAATCACCGGCAGGGGGTGCGCCTTGCGCATCGTCGTCGCTCCCGTCATGCGTTGATAGATCGCCGTCACCAGGCGCCAGAAGTGGTCGCCGCTGGCATCGGGGTATTCGGCCTTCACGCGGGCCTTAGCCTTAGCCCAGGCCGCCTCATCTTTCACCCACGATGGCATGTCAGCCCTCGGCCTCGGGGCGCGATTGGCGCAGCTTCCATGTCACCCAGGCGGCGAAATCCTGTTTGGGATCGGGCTCGGGTTCGGCTTCCGGGCGTGTCGCCGTCGATTCCTGGGGAATGATCTCCTCGAACAGCCAGCGGGTGAGGTCATCGCGCTTGGCGATGCCGTCGATGGTCACGAACCGGCCGCGACAATGCGGATGCACCAGCCCCGCCGGGATCTTCCACAACTCGCTGTCGGTGCGCTCCACCAGAACGTTGCCGACACGCTTGCGCGGGCTGCCCGAGCGCCCGACGTTGCTCTTGCCCGCCCACACCTCGCGATCCCAGTCCTTATCCGGCTTGGCCGGGTCGACCACTTGCAGGATGGCGCCGTCGATCTTTTGGCAAAAGGCGCAGGCCCCGGCATAGACTTCCAGGCGACGGACGTAGGTCCCCGCCGGCAGGGTGGCGATGAAGCCCTGATTGTGCGCCTCCCCCACCTCGGTGAGGGCGATACGCCGCCAGTCACGGTTGAGGTCGCCAAACTGGTCGCGCAGGGCCTGCTCCAGGGGTTGCCAATCGGCGGGGGCGCTGACCCCGGACAGGTGATGCTGTTCCAGGTGGTCAAGTACCAGGCGCTTGATGCCATGGCGGGCACGGTCGGTCAGGTCAACGATCAGATCGGCGGCCTTGGCCTGGGCATAGGCGGCCTGGGTGCGGTTGAGGTGCGCCAGGTCCTCGGCCCGCGCCAGGGTGCCCGCGGCGCGGATGGCCTCGACGATGGCCAAAGCCTGAGCCGGGGCCAGGTTCTCCGCCAGGGTGGCGCGAATCGCCCCCAGCACCGCGCCCTGCCGTTGCGCTTCAGTGACCGCGGCTTGCAGCCGTTCCACCGGCAAGTGGGTGCGGATCAGGTAATCGACCCACAGCAACCAGTCCTGGGCGCTCCATTCGCCCTGGGGCTTGCCTTGCAGGTAGGCCTTGACCGCCGCCGCCAGCGACGGGCTCCAGGGGGCCAGCAGGTCGGGGGGCGGCACGGGGTGGGTGATGTGAAACTGGCCTTCCAGCCACGCCCACAGGCTGACGCGCAACTCCTCGAGGGGGGCCAGGCCGTCAGCGGTCAGGCGCTCGATCAGGTCCCTGATCCACAGGCTGTCGTGGGGCGCCCAGATGTCGGGCTGATCCTCACTCAGGGCCTTGTGCAAGGTCTCCAGGGCGTGATCGGTGCAGCCGCAGGACAAGGGGGCTAGGTCGACCAACAGGGCCTTGGCCAGGGGTTGGGCGGGGTCGTCACGGGGGTCGGTCGGGTCCGGGTCCGGGTCCGGCACAACCGCAACCGCCGGGTCCGCTTCCGGCCAGGGAATCTCCCCGGCAAGGAAATGACGCTGGCCACGCTCGTCGGCAAGGATGGCGCCGTCCTCGCCCTGGTCCACCAGGCGGAAGGCCCGCTCCCGGCGCTTGCGGTGGCCGAGGAGGTCTGCCCATAGGACTTGATGCGTCTCGCCATCCTCGTGGCGGCAGGTAGCGCCGTGCTGGCCGTGGGCGATGACCTTGCCGTGGGTAACCTGATGGACCGGGTGGCGGTAGTAGACCTCGTCGCCCAGGTCGGCGCGGGCGGGGGGCGCGGCCTGGATCGCCGCTTGCGCTGGCTCAGGGGGCAATGCAGCCTGCGCGCGAACTGCCGCTAACGCGCGCCCCTGTCTCACGCCCACTCCCCCAACCGGTAGACATACAACCCCGGATCATGGGCCTTGCGCAACGGTGGCTGACCCTGCTCCTGGCCAAAGTCCGGCCCGGGCGCATGGCCAAAGTCCGGTCCCGTCTCATCGCCCTGTTGCCCGGTAAAATCGGGCGCCGGGTCCTGGCCAAAGTCGGGACCTTGCCCCTGATCTTGCCCCCCACCCCCCGCCGGGTCCTGCTCCTGGCTTTCGTCATACTGCCCCGGCTGACCGAAGTCCATACCCGGCTGGGGCGCTGGCTGCTGCGTCAGTTGCAGCCAGGGACCCACCAGTGACGGGTTCACCGGCGCCTCGCCCAGAGGGCCGTCCAGGGCCTGGTAGCCCTCCTCGGCGCGCAGCTCGTTGACCGTCAGCACCAGGCGTGCGCGCTGATCGCGCATTTGCAGGTCTTCCTCGTCCAGCCCGGTCCAGCGGAAGCAGTACTGGTCGCTGAAGTCCTGCACCACGTAGTCGGTGAACAGGGACTCGAAGTAGGCCAGCAGGGGACGCAAGCCCTTGTCCTTGGAATCGGCCAGTTTCTCCTCGGTGTCGCTGCCGGACAGGGCCGAGGTGTTGCCGGCGGTGAAGCTGTCGAAGCTGATCTCCGACGGCGACATGCCATAAACACTACAAATAATAGACGTAAGAAATGTCATCCATTTCGCAAAATACATCTCATCCCAAGAAATTCCAAAGTTTTCAAAGCTCGCCTTGCTCTCCTGATCGCGGCTGACCAGGATCGGTAGCGACCAGGCGCCCTGCACGCCCTTGACCATGCTGTTCCAGTAGCGGCGGAACGCGGTCAGGTCCTCGGGGCTGTAGTTGCCGGTCAGGTGCAGCACGCCACGCGGGATATGGTTCTCGCTGAAGCCGCGGATGTTGACCGACATGGCGTTGAGGAAGCCGGTCACCACCCGCACCAGTAACTCGGTCTCACTCAGGCCATAGCCGCCGATCAGCACGTCGGCGCGCGGGTTGCGCGGTTCATAGATCAGGTCGTCGTGGGTGTAAGCGGTGCGAATGCGCCCGGCGACCACCTGCACGGCGTAGATCTCCGGGTCGTCCTGATAGCCCTCCTCGGTGGTCAAGCGGATGGTGGCGCCGTCCACTGCATAGAGCCCGTCCAGGCCCTTGGCGCGGTCGCGCTTGAACTCGGTCTCGATACTGGCGGCATCCAGAACCAGGGTGTCGCGCACCAGTTTCTGCACGAATTGCGGAAAGCTGTCGCGGCGCAATTTCTTGCGTTGCCGCGGGTTGGACTCCCAGCCGCAGTGCAGGAAAAAGCGATTCAGGCGATTGATGACCTCCTGCTCATCGGTGCCCAGTTGATGGTCCTTATCGAGGTGGCGGATGGTGTAGCCCAAGCCCTCGCCCGATTCCTGGATGCGGCAGAAGCGCATTACCTGGCGCAGGCGGGTCAGGAGGACCGCGGACAGCACCGGCGTCTGGTCAACAATGCTGCGCAGGGCGGTGAAGGTCAGGCCGCCGGGCTTTTCCATGTAGTCGCCCTGCAGGCTCATGATCCAGTCGTCATTGAGTACCGACTGCATGCCCGGCTTGCCTTGGTTGGCCCCGGGGAACGGCACGACGTTGTTCCTGATCGCCTTGTTCAGCGGGTCGTACTGGGCGACCTCGAAGATTTGCGCCAGGGTGGCCGGCGTCAGGGTGTCGCTGGGGCGATAGACCTGCTGCAACTCCGCCAGGGCGGCAGTGCGTTCGGCCTGGGGGGCATCGTCGCGGAAGGCGACGGCGGCGGCGGTCTCGGTGTTCATGCCGCCTAGTGTGGCGTCACGACTCCGGGCCTCACCGTCTCACCGCAGGGGGCAGTTCACCCCCGGTTGCAAGGTGGTCAGGGCATCAGGAAAAGAGGAAGGGGTTATCGTCGGGGCGCTGGCCAGGACGCTCTTCCACCCGCTCAGGCGCGAGCGACACCGACGCGGGTCCAGCACGCCGAGTGGCGTCGAGCAGGCGGTCAGGCTCAGGCTCAGGACGCCGCACATCAGGGCGCGCTTGGCGTTGGGCCTCCGGCAGTGCAGTCGATTCCAACACATCGGGAAAGGGCGGCGCTGCCGGTTCGACCTCGCTGACCTTGCCCTTGCCGACCCCCACTCGGCCACTGGTCGCCACCTGGAAGTAGGCCAGCACGGCGCTGACGATGGTCACCACGGCGCTGGACACCTCCATAATGGTCTGCGGGTCGATTTCCGCCAGCCAGCCTTGAGACACAGCATACCCGGTCACCGCCGACAGCACACCGGTCAGGGCGGCGATGGCCGTGGCGCGCGCCTTCCACGCTTCAGCATGGGTCAGTTCGCTGCCGTAGCGCAGCACCTGGAAGAGATAAAGCAGCTTGGTCATGCGGACCCCCGAATCGTCACCAGGGGTCAGCATGGCGTCACGACTGCGGGCTGGGGACCGCCGCGGTCAGGCGGGCTTCCAAGGTTTTGATCCGCGCCAGGTCTTCGGGCGGAATGGGGAAAATGCTCTCATCAGGCATGACGCGGCCGGGGTGCAAGCTGAACGCCCAGACAACATCAGTCAGCTCCAGGTCCGCCGCCGTCGCCACCTGGCTCATGGCGTCGGTGCGCGGAGTGCCCGCTTCTTCCAGATCCTGGACGTGCTGCGCCAGGGTCCACATCAGGTAGCCATTCAGGGTGGGGTCCAGGGCCATGCGTCCTCCGGAGCCTAAAATAACGCGCCGGCTTATGTGAGGATACCGGCGGAACGTAAAAAACCCCCTAGCGCCCGCCCTGGCCAGCAGCGACGGTGAAGGGGGCCGTGATTTGGGCTGACCGGCGCCTGCCCCTTGGACGCGGCGTCTTCTCGGGGGCGATGGCCTAGCTCTCGACATGGAGTCGCATACCGCGTTTCCGCCAGCCGGTCAAAAGGGGGTGCGCGGGCCGGGTCTGGCACCGGCTGGCATAGCGATGTGGGTTCACCGGGTTATCCCCACAAGCCGGGTATGCCGCCCGGCCTCCTCGCTGCGTGTCTATCCACGCCGCCGCGCATTGATTGTGCCGTCGCTTTGCTACGCAGGCTCGACGGCCAGCCTCGATAGACGCTTGCGCGTTCACTCGCAGTTTAGCATGGCCCGTCGCTCCTGCATCGTGTCCCCGCCATGTTTCCGGGGCCGACACAGCCAGCACGAGCACGGGCAGGGCGTCGTCACCGCCTGGGCCAGGTATTTCGGCTCCTGGCGTAGATCCCGCCCCCAAAACCAGCGCCGCGCCCGCTTCAGCCGCGCCCGATGGTGACGGCGCCAAGCCCGGCCTTTCACCAGTAGTAGACCCAGGGGCGCTTGTCGAGGGGCCACAAGACCTCCTCCTCGCCCCGCAGCACCCGATGCACGCACTGGCGGGTTTGCGCCCGCCGGATGGCATGTTTGTACAGCTTGCGCCACCACTTGGGTTCCTGCTGGTACCACCACCACAGGTCACCAAAGCGCTGCTGTTTCGCGCGCCGGCCATGATGCCAGGTGTGGGCCATCGTCTTACGCCTCGCTCGCTACTTCAGCCAGTTCCACCAGCCGCGGCAGGTACCCCTCACAGGCCGCAGCCTCTGCCCGGGTGCCAAAGCCCCGTTCCCGGCAGGCGCCGGCGACAAAATGCGCGCAACGGCCACAGGTCGGCGCCCCGCTCAGGTCTGGCTCCAGCTTACCATCGGGGATGAACACCTCCACCGGGGCGTTGCCCACCAGTTCCATGAAGGCCCGACTGAGGGCGTCCACCTGGTCATCGTAGGCGCCATTGGGGAATAGGCGCATCTCGCTGATCAGGCCGTCATTCCATGGCGCCTTGAGCAACAGCACGTTGCCGACGTTGATCTGCGCCGCCAGGGGGCCGGCGCGGGTGACCTTGTCGCCACTCTCGGGGGACGCCTTGACGTGATAGCCCGCCAACTCCCGGACCAGATACTTGGCCTGGGTCAGCCCGGCCTGGCCGGGGTCCTGGGGGATGGACACGGTGCAGGTCAGGCCATCGCGCGCCGCGGTATTTTTTAACGCACTGTCGCGCTCATCCGGCCCCACGCGCAACCGCACCAGGTCGGCGATGATGAAGCGTCCATCGGCCAACTTCCCCAGTTTGGCGCCGGCGGTGTAGTCGCCGGCGGTGGTGGCGCCAAAGTCCCAGCCGCGCACCCACTGCGTCACCCCGGCGGGGAGGGCGTCCACCGGCACCAGGGCATCAGGCTTGATCAGCCCGCCCTCGGGCGGGGCCGGGCGTTGCAGGTACTGGCCGGCGAAGACGTAGGGGTTGGCTTGTTCCATGCGCCGCAGCTCGTCCAGGCTCCACTTCTCAGGCCACAGGCTCTCCCCTTCGGCGGTGATGGCTGGGCAATTGACGTGCTCCCAAGGCTCGCCGTTGCCGCCATCCAGCAACCAGCCGGCAATGTCGCGCTCATGCAGCCGCTGCATGATGAGGATGATTGGCGTGTCCGGGCTGTTCTTGCGCGATTCCAGGGTATTCTGAAACCACTCCAGCACATGCTCACGGATAACATCCGAGCGTGCCTCGTCAGCCTTGTGCAAGTCGTCGAGGATCAGCGCCCCGCCCCAGGTATCCCGATATTTGCCCGCGCCATAGCCGGTGATGGACCCGCCCGCGCCCACGGCATAGACGCAGCCGCCCGCGGTGGTGCGCCATTCGTCCTTGGCCTTGCTGTCGGTGCGCAGCACGCAGCCGGGAAAGATAGCCTGATACTCCTCATGCAGGCACAGTTCCCGGGTCTGCCAGCTATTGTTGGTCGCTAACCGCGCCGAGTAGGAGGCATGAATAAACTCGGAATCGGGGACCTGGCCCATCGCCCAGGCCATGAAGTTGATAACCACCATCTCGGTCTTGCCGCTGCGCGGCGGCACGTTGATGATCAGCCGCCGGCTTTCGCCGCGAAAGACCCGCTCCAGGGCCGCGGCAATCAGCGCGTGATGCCCGGCCTTGATCCACGGAAACCCTTTGCGCGCTTGAAACAGCCAGCGGGTGAAAAAATAGAAGTCATGCCGGCACAGATCGCGGGCCACCGCCGTTTCCGGCGTCACCCTAGACACGCCGCAGCAGGTCCTCGGCGATGCGCCGGTAGACGTCCGGCGGGGGCAGTTCCGGCTTGGTCAGGTAGGCCTTGACCGCCGCCGCCTCATCCAGGTTCCAGGCTTGGCGCTCCAGGCGATGGATGTTCAGCAGGACCTCGGAACTGATCTTGGCCGCCTTGAGGTCCTCAAAGGCTAGCGCCTTGGCCTCTTTGCTCTCGGCGGCCTGATGCGTCTCGATGCCCGCGTACAGCATGCCCCGCACGGTCTCGGGCTCTTCCTGGTGGCGCCGAATAATGTCCGCCGCCCGGTCCGCCGCCGCATCAATTTCGCGGGCCTTTTTAACCGGGTCCGCGCTAACTATGGCGCTAACTTTCTCGCTAACTTTGCGCCGGATGGTTTCGGCAACATCCTTGCCGTCACCCCACCCTTCCGCCTTAGCGCGCTTGACGATGGCCGCGTCCGACACGCCAAATTCCAGGGGTTGGTCTTGGCATGACCCTTATCCTCCTTACTCCAACAACAAACTGGGATGCCCCAGCACCCCGGCAGTCTTCCGCGGCGCCCGCGGCATCACCGCCTTGGGTTCGCCAAACCCCACCGCCAGCTCTGCTGGTTGTTCCGGGGTCGGGCGCTCATTGCGCCGACAGCGAAGCCCGGCATCCTTGCCGTTGCTGGTCCGCAGCCCGCAGCAGCACAGATGGGTCACGGGTTGGTTCCACAGCTCGGTGGCGCAGTTGGCGCAGCGCACCACCCGCACCTTGCCGTCGGGCGTGTCCTGCCAACGCTCCAGGACGCGGCCGAAACAGACGCGGCAGACATGCTCGGTCAAACACCAGGCAGGAAGCTGAGTTGCGGTAGACGGCATTGGGCCACCCAGGGCGGACAAGAGGAGGCGGCGGCCAGCAAGGTGGCCC
>JAGVUH010000209.1 GCA_019136395.1 Gammaproteobacteria bacterium | reverse complement strand
GCGGCGAGCGGGGGAGAGGGTGCAAGGATGTAGTTCAAAAATGTAATGGGCAGAATTGATTAAGTAAAATTATGTGAGCATAAGTAATATTTATAGATAATTAATGTTTGGGAATAGCTTATAACTAATTGAATAGCATATCGTATTGTATGTTTTGCGACTGGCCGGCGCGCCGGCCCGGCGTGGAGCAGTAGCGCGCTAGTGTATTGATGGACAGATGGACAGCATTTGGACAGACGTGGAAGAGAGCCTGTCCATGACAAAATATCTAATAATCAATTAGTTAAAAGCATTTGGACAGATGGACACCTAAAAACCCTTAATTTAGAAAAAATAATGAGGGGGGAAGGGTGCGCCCTGCTGCGCTACTGGAAAATAAAAAGGCAGAAAGGGGGCTGTCCAGCTGTCCATGTGTCCAAAATCCATATAAGACTATGAATTAAATGAAGAAACACATGGACACGGCTTGGACGGCCCCTAGCCTACACGGGCTTTGTTAGGTCCTTCGCCGCCCTCTTGTGCGGGTAAGAGACTGTTTTACTGACGGTTTTGCTGCTTCGATTAGCTTTGTCACCGGGGCGGCTCGCTGCCCATCGTAAGCCTTGACCAGTTGTGCTTCCGTCATCGACTGATAGCGCTCATGATCGACCGCGAACCAGAGCGACTTGCGTTCCCGTTTGCCGTCCTTCAGGAAGCGAACGCTTTTGCTTTGGAATCCCGCCTCTAGTAGGAGGGTGCGAAGGCGCTGCTCGGTAGGGCGACCTGGTTCATTCTTGTGGAACTCGTCATACCCCATCCCCTTTATGACCTCCTCTAAGGTATAGAGATGCCGGTCGGGCTCATCGGCCATCACCAGCTTGAACTCGGCGATGCGCGCCTCCGCGTCCGACAGGCCCATGCCGATCACCTCCTGCTTGTACTCGGTCAGAGGCGCGGGGGCCTTGGGATCGTAGGCGGACACATCGCGATCCTTGAGCCAGGAGTAGATCTGGTCATTGCCGCCCGCGTTGAGCCAGTCGTAAAACTTACGGTAGAACGTCTGGGGCCTGGGTTCGGCGGGAGACCAGTAGGCCAGGTAGCGGCGGTCACCGGGCGAGATCTTCAGGGCATTGCGATGGTTGGACATCATGATGACGAAGACCCGGTTAGGCACGAGCGCATATCCTTTACCGAAGAGTCGCAGTCGTAGTTCCTCCGGCGGCGCGGCGATGATCGGTTTGAGCTTGTTTTCGATCTCGGTCTTGTCAAAGTTCTGGACCTCTTGGTAGACCAGGCATTTGGCGGAGAGAAGGGCGTCCGTGAACTTCTCGTGCATTTCGCTCGCCGAGGGTTGCGCCACGTTATGCACGCCCAACCCGTGGATCAAGGGCTGGAACAAGGTGTCCTTGCCGATGCCGTGCGCGCCACTCACCAGAATGCAGTGGTTGACCTTGATGTCCTGGTGCTGGATCACGAAGGCGAAGGTATCCAGGATGTGCCCCAGTACCCGTTCATCCGGGATCAGATACGCCGCCAGTTCGAGGTAGGGTGCGATGTCGTCAGCGGTGACCCCGGGGATGTAGGTGGCATCGGTTGGGCGCCAGAGGTTGAAACAGGGCTTGCCTTTGAAGCGCACCAACCCTGACGCTTTGCCAGGTAAGTAGGTTAAGTTGTCACACTTTTTCGCTGCGTAATGGCTGGTGAACCATTTCCCGGCCGATTTGCTCTCCCCCCAGGGGAGATGGGCGTAGAGCCGGTTGAGGGCGGGTTGGGTGTAGTAAGCCCCGGTGGCGAGGTTATAGAAGGCGTCCAACTCCGCCGCGTAAACCAGGAGATTTAGGAGCTGGGCCTGCGCATCCTTGATGCCGTCCTCTTCCGTCCAGCCGTATCCCTTGGCCAGGTGGAAGAGGGTGCCTAAGGTGACGCCATCCGGATCAATGGAAAACGTCTCCCACTTGGCTTTGGTCTCACCCCGGCGGTATGTATCGCCCTGGGCGCTCCACGCATCCCAGAGGTCGAAGGCTTCCGGTTCTTCCGTGGCGTGCAGGGCCATGCCGATGCGGAGCCACTCGTCATAGGGGCAGTCGGGTGGGATCTTGTTGAGCGCGGAGGCGACGCGCCCCAGTTGCAGGGAGACCGGGCGCAAGGCCATGCCCCTTCCGCCCGCCTGGCGCGCGGGCGCCGGCGCGGGTTTGGCCGCTGGCGGGAGTGCGGGGAAGGCGGCGGTGATTTCGGCCCAGGGATAGCGCTCGGCGGTGGGGGAAAACTCCGCCGTGACCAGGTGCGGCGTCGTGGGGTCTTTCATGTGCCGGAAGCCGGGCAGGCGCAGGCAGCGAGACAAGTCCGCGGCGCCGGGATCTGAGCCATAATCACAGACCAGGTGATCCTGCACCGCCGTGAAGGCGGCGAAATCCTTGGTCTGGGTCAGGAACAGACGCTGTGACTTGCCGGGAGAGGTCATGACGCGGATCTGCGGCGGCAGTCGGGTGGGCACCTCGGGCTGATCGGGTTGGTCGTGGTCGATCCAGACTGCGCGCACCCCGGTGATATCCGCAAGCTTGCGATACCCCCCATTCGTCTCGTTGATGCAGACGAAGATGCCATAGCCGTCATCGTTCAAATCCATGAGACTTGGCCAGGCATCGTCCAGGGTCCGCCAGAGCGTACTGTTGGGTCGATCGCCCTCGAATTGCTTGTCCTCCAGGACCGTAAAGAAGAGAAAGCGCTTTGCATCCGGGTCGAGGAGACTAAGGTATCTAGCTGTTTGGTTGTAGTTTTCAACCAATTCCGCTATCCTTGCGCTGTCCTCACGCAGTTCTGAGTGCCGCCTCAGGTAGCGTTTGACGCTCAGGGGGAGCGTGGTCTGGGTAGCTTCTTGCGGGGGCTGAGGCAGCGTGGTGGGGTCCGTCTGGTTCATGGTAACCACCATGTCAAAGGTCTGTGATGAGATCCGCACCTGGCCGGTGGCCGCCGGCAAGGCGGGAGTTGTCGAGTCCTGGGAACTCAGCGGGGATAACGACGAGCTGTTGTCGTCCATATCAACGTCCTCTGTCGATGGTTGATGGTTGAAGAGCCGCGGTGGGTAGCAGCCAGCGCGGGATTGGGTAGGGGGGAGCGGCGCGCCCCCCCCCCTTGGTTTTTCCTTGGTCATGGATGACCTCCGTGTGTGTCAAGGAACTGGGCTGAGAAGGGTCAGTGAGTCCTGTTCGGTCTTGGGGTCCTCCGTGGTGAGTAATGGGGCGACAGCCCGTGTCCGAGG
The DNA here is from genome assembly GCA_019136395.1 of Gammaproteobacteria bacterium. Next base: position 2,703 of record JAGVUH010000209.1, on the reverse strand, counting down.
CGCGGCGGGATCGCCGGTCGGATACGGGTGGGGCTGAATGAAAAACAGCCAGGCACGCAGAAATCCCCGCCGCCAATGGGTAGGACGGTGCTTGTCGTATGTGGGATGCGGGTCAGGCCGCGGAGCGAGAAGGAGAGAGGGGACGAATTGCATATTCATCTTCCATGACCAGTGGGGCAGCCGCCTTGGCTTAGACGATGAATACTGTAACGCTGGAGCAAAGAAGCGCGCAAGGGGGGTCAAATCCCCGTCTGAGGCATCAAAACTGCTGAAAAGCTGATGGATATTGGGAATGAGCGTTTTGGGGCTGGTTATCCATAAAAAAATTTCATACAAAACCAGCCCATCAGAAAATTATATAGACTACAGCCCGAATGGGCCGCCATTTCCTCCCCGCCTCGCAAAACCCCGTCCCTGACATCACGGAGGCCGCCCATGTCCTTTATCAAGTTGACCGACCTCGATCTGGCTGGCAAGCGCGTCCTGATCCGCGCCGATCTCAACGTCCCCGTCAAAGAGGGCAAGGTCACCTCCGATGCCCGCATCACCGCCTCCATGCCGACCATCGAGCACTGCCTGAAGGCCGGGGCCAAGGTCATGGTCACCTCCCACCTGGGCCGTCCCACCGAGGGCGAGTGGAGCCCCGAGGTTTCCCTCCAGCCCGTCGCAGACAATATCGCTGGCCGCCTGGGCAAGCCGGTGCGGCTGATCCGGGACTGGGTGGACGGCGGCTTTGAGGTCGCCCCCGGGGAACTGGTGGTGCTGGAGAACTGCCGCATCAACCCGGGCGAGAAGAAGAACGTCGAGGCGACGGCACGCAAGTACGCCGCCCTGTGCGACGTCTTCGTCATGGACGCCTTTGGCACCGCCCACCGGGCGGAGGCCTCCACCACCGGGGTCGGCACCTATGCCCCGGTGGCCTGCGCCGGCCTGCTGCTGGCCGAGGAACTGGACGCCCTGGGCAAGGCCCTGGCCAACCCGGCGCGGCCGATGGTGGCCATCGTCGGCGGCTCCAAGGTCTCGACCAAGCTCACCGTGCTGGAGTCCCTGGCGGAGAAGGTCGACCAGATGGTGGTCGGGGGTGGCATCGCCAATACCTTCCTCAAGGCTGCCGGCTACAACGTCGGCAAGTCCTTGTGCGAGGACGACCTGGTGGCAACCGCTAAGGCGCTGATGACCAAGATGGCCGCCCGCGGGGCGAGCATCCCCATCGCCCGCGACGTGGTGGTCGGCAAGCAGTTCGCCGCTGACGAGCCGGCGGTGACCAAGGCCGCCGGCGCGGTGGCCGACGACGAAATGATCTTCGACATCGGTCCCGCCTCCGCCGCGGAACTGGCGGCGATCATCGCCCAGGCCGGGACCATCGTCTGGAACGGCCCGGTGGGCGTCTTCGAGTTCGACCAGTTTGGTGGCGGCACCGAGACCCTGGCCCGGGCCATCGCCGCCGCCCCGGGCTTCTCACTCGCCGGGGGCGGTGACACCATCGCCGCCATCCAGAAGTACGACATCTACGACCAGGTGAGCTATATCTCCACTGCCGGCGGCGCGTTCCTGGAGTACCTGGAAGGCAAGACCCTGCCCGCCGTGGCCATGCTGGAGGCCCGCGCGCAGGGGTGAGACCCCCACGCTGCCCAGGGGCGGGACAGGGGTGGTGGCCCCGCACCCGGCTACCGGTCCACCCTGACCCGTGGCTGCCGGGAGGGGCACGCCCTGACCCCGCCCGGTGACCGCCTGGCGTCCCCTTGGTGCCGGGGAGGGTCCCGCCACCCCGCCGCGTGGCGCGGGCCGGGGGACCCCCACGGGGGTGCCGGCCGCCACCCGTGGCGCGCCTGGAGAGGCCCCACGCCCCGTGACCGCCCCTGACGACCCGACCCCGGCCGGCGCCCCGGCCCCCAACGCAACGAGCCCCATGCCCAGACGCACCAAGATCGTCGCCACCCTTGGCCCCGCCACTGACGGCCCGCAGGTCCTTGACCGGCTGATCGCCGCCGGGGTGGACGTGGTGCGCCTCAACCTGTCCCATGACCGCCACGAGCGCCACCGCGAGCGGGTCGTGGCCGTGCGCGCCGCGGCCGCCGCCGCCGGGCGCGACCTAGCGGTGCTGGTCGACCTGCAAGGCCCCAAGATCCGCATCGGCCGCTTCGCTGACGGCGCGGTACGGCTGAGCGAAGGCGCGACCTTCACCATCGACGCCGCCTGCCCCCTGGACGGCGGCGACGGCCAGCGGGTCGGCACCACCTATGCCGCCCTGGCCGGGGACGTCGCCCCCGGGGACGTGCTGATCCTCGACGACGGCGCCCTCGAACTGACGGTCGCGGCGGTCGCCGATACGGCCATCCACTGCCAGGTCACCCTGGGCGGCGTCCTCTCCGACCACAAGGGCATCAACAAACGTGGCGGCGGCCTGTCCGCCCCGGCCCTGACCGCCAAGGACCTGGCCGACATCCGCTTCGCCGCCGACATCGCGGCCGACTACCTGGCGGTATCCTTCGTCCGCAGCGCCGCCGACGTTCACCAGGCACGGGCGATCCTCACCGCCGCCGGCGGGCAGGGCGGCATCGTCGCCAAGATCGAGCGCGCCGAGGCCCTGGCCGCCGCCGATGAGATCATCGCCGCCGCCGACGCCATCATGATCGCCCGCGGCGACCTGGGGGTCGAGATCGGCGACGCCGAGCTGCCGGCGGTGCAGAAGGACCTGGTGCA
>JAGVUH010000470.1 GCA_019136395.1 Gammaproteobacteria bacterium | reverse complement strand
AGGTCCTCCGGTTCTTCAAGCATTGTTTCCTCAAACCAGCCTCTCCAGGGCTCTATGAACGCGAGTTGGCGCCAATGTTGAGGGCCTACCTATGACTTTAACCGGACACCGTTGTGCCCAGGGGCTTCAAGATTATCCGATTAAAATAGTCAGAAATGTCTTTTGCCTGCCCAGGCGCCTCACCCATCTTCCGCGGCTGCTTGTCCCGTACGGGCAGGATCCTGGTCAAGACCGACCTGGCCCCCACCTACCGCGATCGCCGTCCACCTGCCCACCTGCGGATTGCGCAATACCAGTTGAGCCGCGTTAACTTTAGGCCCTTTCTCCCTTGACCCCAGCCCCTAAGCCGCGGCCAGTCCCACCAGTCACCCGTAACCGTCGGCACCAGGTGGACCCTGACCGACCATTGACTTATCTTCAAGGCCAGCACCCGCGCGCCCTGCGGCCCATACCGCACCGTCAATGCCCGGGCGCGGCTGTCAATCGCCGCGGCGGTGCGGGTCTACCCCCTCACCTTCCTCGGTTAGGAAGCAACCGGCAGGAGCAAACGCCTCGCCGAAGACATCCGAAGCAAGGACACCGTGCAGAACGCCGCCGGCAAGCCCGTGACGATCGTCATGAAGCAGGCGGGCCATGGCGACAGCAAGGGCCGCATCGTCAGCAACCGCCAGTACCCGATCTGCCGCGATGTAGAGCGCGGCAATGACCGCCCGAGAGCGGGCCCGGCTTGCCCACCGCGCGTGCTTCACGGCCGCCGTCGCCGCCTGGCGAGCCTTACCCGGGGCGGCGCGCCCGCGGCAGCATGAAGCGGCCAAGGCCACGGGCCCCACCGGCTGGTACCGCTTCATCGCCGGATGGCTGTCCGCGCAGGATGAGGAGAAGACCATGACGACAGACTCTGACGCCTCGTGAGGTCATCATGGCCCTATTCGCAACCATGTCAGGCCGACTAAAAGATGTCCGACCTCCCCAGCATTGAATCCCAGTTCAACAACCGCTTCGCCTCCTCAGGCATCCGCCTGCCGCCGGAGGACATCGCGCAGCGCCGGCGCGGCCGCCTCCACCAGGCGGGCTGGACCCTCTGGTACCTGTTCGGGGTCGATGACCGGGGTGAGTACCTGGATCTCTATACCCGCCACCGCAAGTCCTTCGACACCCATACCCGGCTGCGGGAAGACCGGGAAGCGGAAGACCTGCCCGCCATTGACGGCCTCTTTGAAACCTCCGACGATCCCGCGGAAGCCCGGCAACTGGCGGCGGCGTACTACGACGCGCAGCAACGCGTCGTGGCCCTGCTGGCGGCCAAGGGCTTTGACGTGCAGGGGGTCGAGCCCGGCCTGTCGATGACCATCCGCTATTTTCACACCCCTCCCACCCCTGAGGGCGGGACGCCGGTTGTGGCTAGTTAACGCCTGTTTTTTTTCAATCGCTCAGGAGCCCTGAATGGAAGGTTTTCTCATCTTCGCTTTGGTATTGGTCGTCGTGGCGGTCGCGTTGGTCTTCGCCGGGATCAAGACCGTCCCCCAGGGGGAGCGGTGGACGGTGGAGCGCTTTGGTCGCTACACCCGCACCCTGGATTCGGGGCTGAGCGTCATCGTCCCCTTCATCGACCTCATCGGCCGCAAGCTCCAGATCATGGAGCAGGTACTCGAAGTCCCGGCGCAGACCGTCATCACCCGCGACAATGCCGTAGTGGTGGTCGACGGGGTGGTCTTCTACCGCATCGACGATCCCGCCCGGGCGGCCTACCAGGTCCGGGACCTGAAGCAGGCCATCATCAATCTGACCACCACCAACCTGCGCTCGGTGATCGGTTCCATGGATCTGGACGAAACCCTCTCCAACCGGCAACGGATCAACGAGAGCCTGCTGGTCATCGTCGATGAGGCGACCAATAACTGGGGGGTCAAGATCACCCGCATCGAGATTCAGGACCTGAAGATGCCACCGGAGCTGCAGGAGGCGATGAACCTCCAGATGACCGCCGAGCGCAAGCGCCGCGCCCAGGTCACCGAGGCCACCGGCACCCGGGAGGCGGCCATCCTGCGCGCCGAGGGGGAGAAACAGGCCGCCGTGCTACGCGCCGAGGGCGAACGGGCCGCGGCGTTCCTGCAGGCCGAGGCGCGGGAGCGGGAGGCGGAGGCCGAGAGCAAGGCCACCCAGCTGGTGTCCGCGGCCATCGCGGCCGGCGACATCCAGTCGGTACAGTATTTCCTGGGGCTGAAGTATGTCGAGGCGCTGAAGGACATCGGCACGGCCCCCAACGCCAAGCTGGTGCTCCTGCCCCTGGAGGCCAGTGGCGTGGCCGGCGCCGTGACCGGGGTGGCCGAATTGCTGCGCGCCAGCGGGCCTGTCGTCAAGGGGGCCGAATGATGGGCAGTTACCCCTGGCTGTGGTTCATCGGCGGCCTGCTGCTCATCGGCGGGGAGATCGTCCTGCCGGGGGTCTACCTGCTGTGGATCGGCCTCGGCGCCCTCGTGGTCGGCGTGCTGGTGGCGGTCTTCCCTGACCTCGGCCTGACCTGGCAACTGGTGAGCTTCGCCCTCGCCATGCTTGGTACCGTCAGCCTGGGTTTCGTCATCCAGCGCCGGGGCGCGCCGCCCGCGGCCGGCGAGCTGAATCAGGAGCTGCACGCCCTGGTGGGCCAGCGCTTCGTCGCTGTCAGCGACTTCCAGGTGGGCATGGGCCGGGTCCGCGTGGGGGATACCACCTATGGGGCGGTGAGCGCGGAGGCCATCCAGGCGGGGGATGCCGTGGCAGTGATAGCCGTGGTGGCGGGCAGGCTTAGGGTCGCCCGGGTGGGTTGAGACCCGTGCCAATCACTCCCGCCTCATCCAGGTGGCGCAGTAACCCGGCCTGGTGGGGTTTGGGCGGTCCGCTGGCGACCGGCGCACCAGACTTAGCATCACCGGCCCTTACTCAGCCAAGAGGCCAGCACCGGAGGCAGGCCCGCGTCCCTGACGCGTTGGGCTGCGGCCTGGTGGTCATAATCCAAACGCAGAATCTCCGCGCGCATCCCGGCCGGGTCCAGAATGGCGCAGGAGGTTCGCGGGTCCTGGTCGCGGGGCTGGCCGACGCTGCCGGGATTGATCACCAGCCGCTCCCCGACAGGACGGACATAGGGCAGATGGGTGTGCCCCATCACCAGGATGTCGGCCTCCGCCGCATCCAGAAGCTGCACCAGCCGGTCCTCTGGGTCCTCATCACCGTATTCATACTCAAACAAGGGGTCCCGCGGGGTGCCGTGGACGATGGTCACCCACCGGCCGGCAACCTGGAACCGTAACCGGCTCGGGAGGGCAGCGAGAAAGGCCCGGTTCGCGGGCGTGAGCTGACGGCTGGTCCAGTGGATGGCTGACCGGGCCGGCGCGTTGAACCACCTTAGGTCGGGGTCCCAGGGTTCGAGTAAGGCCGCCCCGTCATGATTGCCCCGCACGCCCTTCAGGTGACGCAGCCGCTCGCAGCACGCGTTCGGTGCCGCGTTGTAGCCGACGAGATCGCCGGCGCAATAGATCTGCTCGATGCCCCGGGCGGCCAGGGTGGCAAGCACCGTCTCCAGGGCATCGATGTTGGCATGGACATCCGCGAGCAAACCGATCACAGACGGATAGCCTCCGTGGAAATCACCTGGCAGGTGGCGGTGTCGAAAATTCCAGGGCTGAAGCGACCCTCCGGGCATGCCGGGTGCCGCCGAACGGCCCCGACCCGGCGGCGCCCCTGTCGGCCGCTCTGCGCATCCGGTGCCTGGGCTACGGTTCCCCGAACGGGAGCCGCCGCTGCGGGAACCGCAACGATAAGAAATGCCCGCGACAGCATTTGTCGCAGGCCCCTGCTTGAATAACGCTTTCCCCAGGGCATCCCGACGGCTGATCCACCAACCTGGCTGGCCTCCCTGGCACTCACCCGTTCAACCCATTACCAGAGGACCCGGCGTGGCTGATCCAGTCTTTCCCTCTCCTGCTACGGTCACTGCCATACCCCCCCACATGCGCTGTGCCGGCAGCGTCCGCCCGGTCCGGCCTGTCGCGCATGGCTCTGGTTCCCTTTTTAAGTCATCACCAGGAGTCAATGATGTCCAAGTTGCAACCCTATGATCCCTCGTTGCTTGTCAAGTTGGCGAAGAGGCAGTTACCGGAGGAAAAGTGGCTGCCTGCCGCCCTCGCGGCATGCACGAAGGTGTTGCGGGAGACTGAGGCCTACATCTATTTCGTCAGCAGTGCCGGTGCGAATCAACCCGGCTCGGCATGGCAGTTTCAGAGGAACCTGTTTCTTCGACATCCAACCGAAGGGATGCTCGTTCTCGATATTCTCGACGGAAACAGGGTCGGCGGGATCGAATTCCTGGCGAGGCTGTAGGGCCAGGCAGGGCGCGCTGGCTCCGGAAGGAGCCAACGGCCTAGCCGCTTAACGGAACGAGCCGTTGCCTCGCATGGAATATCCGGCAACGGCGGTCCATCACGGCGAGATACTCATGTCCACATTTGAAGCGCACTGCCAGGAATCCATCGACCGCTTCGGGCGACCCTTTGCAGAAGTGCACCGCTGGCTCGATGCGTTCAGCGGTACCGAGCCGTACCGGATGCGGCACCGTCGCGTCAGGCACCATGAGGCCGGGATCCGGGAGGCCGTCAGGCTGTTCGGTACCGAGGCCGGCCCCGTCGCGCGCCAGCACATCATTTCCGACCTCAAGGAAGAGGGCTGGACGGAGCAGGACCCGTTTCCGCGCTACGAAGCGGAGTATGTCGAAATGGGACTCTATTAGTCGCGGGTCAGCAAGACCCCGGGCGGACCTGCGGGTGGTCCGTCCCCGCCGAATGCTTTGCTCTGATCATCCCCACTCGCATCCGGTGCGCCCAGTGGCCAGCGCCGCCTGACTGGGAGCCGCCGATGATCGACACCCCGCTGCGTCAGTGGACCCTGCTTCAGCTCATCTCCCGCCACTCGCGCCGGACCGAGCCCGCGCGCATCAAGGCCCGGCTGGATGGCATGGGCATCGCCGTCACCCTTCTACCTCCAGGTCCTTACCAGGCCGTCGCCACGGGATACTCGCGAATCCGCGGATCTGGTGTCAGTAAGACCAAGTCCCGACTACGCGCTTGGCAGATCAGCATACGGTCGAAGGGGTCCTGATGAACCGCCGGCAATAGCGAGAGCCCAAGCGCATCGGTCTCCGTGAGCGCCAGCGGTGCGACGCCGTGCCTCTCACGCTCCCGTGGAACATAGACGCGAGGCGGGTCCGCCAGCGGCAGACGGCCCAATGCATGCTTTACGGCGATTTCCCAAACCGACACCGCGCTGAGAAATACCTCGCTCTCCGGATCCTGGAACAGGTCCCTTGCCGTTAAAGAGAGTTCGGCGCTGCCCGCACGATCCAAAGAAAGGTACAGGTATCGAGCAGCAGCCTCATTCCGCTTCTCCGCGGAAGGCAGCGTCCACCTCCGGCGGCAGCGCTGCGTCGAACTCCGCGGGCAATGGCTGGCCGCGATCCGGTGCCAAGCCAATGGGGCGCTTACGCTTCACGGGTGCGGACACGCCGGTCAGAAAGGTCACGATAACGGGCGATTCCACCAATCCAGGCGGCACTTCATCCAACTGGATCGAACCCTGCACATAGCGACCCTGAACAGTAGTCAACATGGATGGATCTCCTCCAAGTGAAACGTCTGCCAGCTTGGCCCCTGGCGCCCCCGCACGGAAGAGGGGTGTTCGCCGCTCCAGCAGCGCCCCCAGCGAAGTTTAGCCGACCGGGGTCCATTGCTCGCGTTGTTCGGGCCATAGGGCATGGAGCGTTCGCCACGCATCCAGGCGGTCATCTCCTGGTTGGCGCGAATCAGACCGTCCAGCGCACCATGGGAATCAGATGCGTGTTGCGGAGATCATGCCGATCTATTTTCCAGACATGCCTATCCGGTTGGCTCAGGAAACCTCAACATGTAGTGTCCCGCCGCAGGGGCCTTGCATCAGTCGAACATTTGCTTGGCCGAAGGCCGCTCCAGAGAGGGCTTCGCAT
>JAGVUH010000523.1 GCA_019136395.1 Gammaproteobacteria bacterium | reverse complement strand
AGGAAGCTGTCGCCCCGCGCCGTGTCCGCGTAGTAGTCACCCGGATCGAACCACTCACCCCAGAGATGACCCTTGAGCTGAGGATTGAACTCGAAGGTAAAGAGGGCGAAGAAGAGGTCGCCGCGATCGGTGCCATCCCCGCCGCCCAGGCCGTCATCCTGCTCGGCCCCGACCCAGGAGTAGCGCAGGATCAGGCGGGTTTTCTGGAGGGGCGAGGCCTCCAGGGTAACGAAGGGGGTCGAGAAGTTGCTCCAGCCAAAGATCGAGTACTGGCTGCCAACGAGGGTATAGCCGAGCAGTTCGCCCCAGTTGTCCTGGGGCTGGCGGCCATAAACCGGATGCCAGCCCTCGTTGCGGGTGGAATCCGGCTCGTTACCCGAGAGGTACCAGTAGCCGACCTTCAGCAGGGGCTTGAAATCGGGCAGAAAACCGGGGGGGGCGAAGGACAGGCTGGTATCCACCATCGTGCCGTTGACGTCATCCTCGCCGTGAGTGCCCGCCTGGGTGGCGACCTCCAGATTGCCCGTCAACCCATAACCGAATTTGGGCATGACGCGGAAGCCAAAGGTGCTGAAGTCGGCATCGGCGAGGACAAACTTGCCGGCGGCCTTATAGCTGGTGGCCGTGTCGTACTCTTGCTTGTAGATCCAGTAGTACTCGAAGGGGACCTGCTCGAAGCGGTTGTATTTGCCATACAGGCCCGCGGCCCACTGATCGGACTCGATCAGGTTGGTGTCCTGATTGTTGATCACCGGCTGGGGTTGCTGGGCGGTGTAAAGGCCCAACAGGTCGAGGCTGTGGCCCTCGAAGTTGAAGGTCACCTTGGCGCCGTCGGCGAAGAAGGTCCGGGACCCATCGAGCGGCGTGCCATCGGACAAAATCTTCCCGGTGCCGTAGACAAAATCCTGCCGGCCCAGACGGGTGTCGATCAGGCCATCGAATAACTTGCGCGCATCCAGGTAAAACTGGTCCGGCGTGACCTCGCCGAGGAATTCCCAGGTACCCGGATCCTGGCGTCCATCGCTGGTGTCGAAGAAGCGGAACTCGTTGGCCAGGCGGGCGAAGAAGTCGATGTTTTCGTTGAAGCCGTACTTGGCCCAGAGGCGCGTGCGGTCGCGATTATATAGCTGGTAGAACTCGGCGTTCAGGGGGCGGTCGGTCGGGATGTGATTCAACGCCTCGATCCGGAAGCGAAAGTCGCCACCCCAGGAAAACCCCTCGGCGCCCAACGCCGGTGCCGTGGCCAGGGCAAGCAGAGCCCCCGCCAGTTTTATGCGATTCCCCATATCTTCTTGAGACCTCGTCTCTCTCGATAGTTATTGCGAAACGCCGGCGGGATGCCGGCGTCGGATCAGGGATCAAGCCCGCGAGAGGTTCAGGCTTGTTCCACTGTCGTTATCACCCGTCCAGCGGCCATTTGCGCCTGGTTCGGGCGTCGTAAAGAAAAAAGGGCGCTCGGCCGGCACCGGGTCGGTGACCCGTGCCCAGGACCCGTCAATCGGCGTTCCGGTCAGGGTCAGCCGCCCTCACCTCCCTCAAGACCGCCGCCGCATCCCGGATCATGGCCTCGGTGGTCTCCCAGCCGACGCAGGCATCGGTGACCGAACAGCCATAAATGAGTTGCGACAAATCCGCCGGGATGGGCTGGTTACCTTCCACCAGGTGACTTTCGATCATGAGACCGACGACGGAACGGTTACCTTCGCGGATCTGGTGCATCACGTCGCGCATCACCAGGGGCTGGTAATCGGGCTGCTTCCAGGAATTGGCATGTGAACAATCAATGACGATGTTACCTGGCAGCCCGGCCTTGGCCAAGGCTTTTTCCGCCAGCGAGATGGACACGGTGTCGTAATTGGGCCGCCCACCGCCCCCGCGCAGCACCAGATGACCATAGGGATTGCCCCGGGTGCGGGTAATCGCCGATTGACCCTGACTATTGATGCCAAGGAAGCTGTGGGGATGGGCGGCGGAGATGATGGCGTTGATCGCCACCTCCAGATCACCATCGGTGGCGTTCTTGAAGCCGACCGGGGTGGAGAGACCGGACGCCATCTCGCGGTGGGTCTGGGACTCCGAGGTCCGGGCGCCGATGGCGGTCCAGGCCACCAGATCGCCGTAATACTGGGGAGCGATGGGGTCCAGGGCCTCGGTGGCCGTCGGCAGGCCCAATTCACAGACATCCAGCAGGAAGCGCCGGGCCTTCTCCATGCCGATATCGATGCGGAAGGAGTCGTCCATGAAGGGATCGTTGATGAAGCCCTTCCAGCCGGTGGAGGTGCGGGGCTTTTCAAAGTAGACCCGCATCACCAGCAGCAGCACGTCCGCCACCTCATCGCTCAAGGCCTTGAGGCGCCGGGCGTAATCCAGCCCGGCGACGGGATCGTGAATGGAACAGGGACCCACGACGACGAACAGTCGTGGGTCCTGGCGGTCCAGGATATGCATCAGGGCGCGGCGCCCGGCCACCACCACCTCAGCGGCGCCATCCGTCAGCGGCACATGCGCCTTGATCTCGTCCGGCGACGGCATGTGATCGAAGGCGGTGACGTTGAGGTTTTCTGTCTGTACGGCTGACATGCGCGGCTCCGCTGGAGGATGCTTTTCCCGGGGCAAGTCATCAAGCCCTGAGCGCCACACCCGAAAACATCTCGACCTTGGTGTAGGCCAGCAGTCACCGCTCTTCCGAAATGGACATCGCGGACCGCCGGTCACACCCTGTTCGCCGGAGATCGCCAACCGAGCCCTGCCCGTGCGCCGGCTTTGCCCCTATAATGCCATATTTTTCCACTCGAACACTCGGAGAGCCCCAGCCTTGAGCGCTGTGAATCCTCTACCCCAACCCGAACGCCGCTTCATGTCTGGCAACGAGGCCGTGGCCCGTGGTGCCTGGGAGGCCGGCTGCCGGGTGGCGGCGGCCTACCCGGGCACGCCCTCGACGGAGATCCTCGAGTACGCTGCCACCTACGCCGACATTTACGCCGAGTGGTCGGTGAACGAAAAGGTTGCCTTGGAAGTGGCCATCGGCGCCTCCCTGGCCGGCAGCCGGGCCTTGTGCGCCATGAAGCACGTGGGGCTAAACGTGGCATCCGATGCCCTCATGACCCAGACCCTGATCGGCGTCGGCGGCGGCCTGGTGGTGGTGGTCGCGGATGACGTGGGCCTGTCCTCCTCCCAGAACGAGCAGGACTCGCGGCACTGGGGCCGTTTCGCCCACCTCCCGGTCCTGGAGCCCTCCGACGCCCAGGAGGCCTACGAGATGACCCGGGAGGCCTTCGCCCTCTCGGAGCAGTTCGATGCCCCGGTGATCCTGCGCCTCACCACGCGCATCTGCCACGTTAAGGGCGTGGTGGTGCCAGGCGAACGCGAGGAGCGCCCAGTCCTGGGCTTCCACAAGGACCCGGCGCGCATGGTCATGACCCCCCTAAACGCCGGTCGCCGCATCCCGCTGATGCTCCAGCGGGAAGAAAAGTTGCGGGAGTTCGCCGAGATCACCGACCTTAACCGCATCGAGGATGGTAAGGACGCGCGCGTCGGTTTCGTTACCTCCGGCCCGACCTATCTGCATGTCCTGGAGTCCTTCCCCGATGCCCCCTTGGTCAAGCTGGGCCTGAGCCATCCGGCACCCCTAGGCCTGATCCGCGCCCTGGCGGCGAAGGTGGAACACCTGGTAGTGGTCGAAGAGGTGGAGCCGCTCCTGGAACAGGAGATCCGCGCTGCCGGCATCCCGGTCCACGGCAAGGACCTGCTGCCGCGCATGGGTGAACTGGCGCCCCACGTCCTGCGCCCGGCCATCCGCACCTTCCTTGGCGAGACTGTCGAGCCCGAACCAGCCCCCAGGCGCACCCTGGAGTTCACGGTGCCGGTTAAGGTCTTTCCGCGGCCGCCGACCATGTGCGTCGCCTGCCCGCACCTGGGCATCTACTATTGCCTGTCCAAGATCAAGAACACCCAGATCGCCGGCGATATCGGCTGTTACACCCTGGGTGCCGGTCACCCTTGGAATGCCCTCGATACCTGTATCGCCATGGGCGCCTCCATGGGCGTGGCCCTGGGCCTGGACAAGGGCCGCGGCCCGACGGACAAGGACAAGCGGGTCATCGCCGTCATCGGTGATTCGACCTTCCTGCACATGGGCATGCAGGGCCTGCTGAACATCGTCTACAACCGCGGCAACGTCACCATCCTGCTGCTCAACAACAGCACGGTGGGCATGACCGGCGGTCAGGAGCACCCGGGCAGCGGCCGTGACATCCACGGCATGGAGGCCCCCCAGGTCGACTTCCGCAAGCTGGTGGAGAGCCTGGGGGTCAAACCAGAGCGCATCCACGAGGTCAACCCTTACGAACTGCCAACCCTGTTCAAGGCCCTGCGCGAGGAGGTCAAGGTCGAGGACACCTCGGTCATCATCACTAACCAGCCCTGCGTCCTCACCGACCGTTACAGCCACAAGCCACCCTACGCGGTGGACGCGGAACTCTGCACTGGCTGCTCCAACTGCCTGGCGGTGGGCTGTCCAGCCATCGCCGTCACCCGGCGCGAGACCGTCATCAAGCCCAATGGCAGCGAGAAGGAACTGACCTTCGTCGCCATCGACAGCGCCGCCTGCACCGGCTGCGACCTTTGTCCTGGTACCTGTGGGCCCGAGGCCATCCGGCCTCTGGCGGAATTCAATCGTGCCGGGGCCCGTGTATGAGCAAGCGGATTGGACGGAGAGCGGCGGACGGGATGAATCAGGGGATTGTGCTTAGAGCGGCGGACGTGATGCGCCAGCCGGCGCTGGCCCGCGTGGACGTTCTCAGTTGGTCAGCTAGTGCCCCGGTGGCCCACGTAACAGGAGCAGTATCATGAAGGGTGAAGATCAGGTAACCAACATCCTCGTCGCCGGTATCGGCGGTCAGGGCGTCATGACGGCGGCAGAGGTCCTCTCCCAAACCGCCCTCTCCCAGGGCTATGACGTCAAGAAGACCGAGGTGGCGGGCATGGCCCAGCGCGGCGGGGTCGTCACCTCCCATGTCCGCTTCGGGCGGCGCGTCCTGTCGCCGGCCATCCCGGACGGCGAGGCGGACATCCTGGTGGGATTCGAGCCAGCAGAGGCCCTGCGCTGGTGCGGCCAGTTGCGCCCCGGCGGCGTAGCCATGGTCAACCGGGTGCGCCAGGAACCGCCCGTGGTCACCCTGGGGCTGTTCACTTACCCCGATGATCCGGTGGCGGAGATGCGCGCCCGGGGCATCGAGGTCCACGCCTTTGACGCCGGCGCCATCGCCCGGGAGCTGGGCAATCTCAAGCTGGTCAACACCGTCATGCTTGGGGCCATCGCCGATTATCTGCCCTTCCCCGCCGAGATCCTCAAGGAGGAGATCGTCCACCGCTTCCGCGCCCGCAAGCCGGACCTGGTGGCGGTCAACGAAACGGCCTTCGAGGCCGGGCGGGCGGCCCAAGCGGCCTCTTGAATGACTGACTGGTCCCCCGCCTCCTGGCAAGCCCGCCCCGCCCTCCAGCAGGCCAACTACCCTGACCCGGTGGCCTTGGAGGCGGCCCTGGCGGAACTGCGCGCCTTGCCGCCCCTGGTCACCTCTTGGGAAATCCAATCCCTACGCAAGCAGTTGGCCAGGGCCGAGGAGGGTGACGGCTTCCTGCTGCAAGGGGGCGACTGCGCCGAGGGCTTCGCCGATTGCAGCGCGGACATCATTACCAACAAGCTGAAGATCCTGCTCCAGATGAGCCTGGTGCTAGTGCTGGGGCTCAAGCAGCGAGTGATCCGCGTCGGCCGCATCGCCGGCCAGTACACCAAACCGCGCTCGGCGGACCTGGAGACTCGCGACGGCATCATCCTGCCCAGTTATCGTGGCGATCTGGTTAACGGACCCGAATTCACCGCCGCGACGCGCACCCCGGATCCGGCGCGCCTGCTCCAGGGCCACGGCCGGGCGGCCCTGACGCTGAACTTCATCCGCGCCCTGTCCGAGGGCGGCTTCGCCGACCTTCACCATCCGGAAAACTGGGACCTGGCCTTCGTCGCCCAGTCA
>JAGVUH010000410.1 GCA_019136395.1 Gammaproteobacteria bacterium | reverse complement strand
AGGCCAGGGCAAAGAACACAATCAGCGCGAACGCAAGCGCGGCAAGGCGTTTCATCTAATCCCCCCATCAATAGCAATGCAAGAGAAGGCGAAGACCCGGTTTTTATAACGCAAAGGGTTGATTTGAAATCCTTCCTGGGACGTTTTAGGGCGTCAGGGCCACCCTGATCGTCGCATCCGGTGCGCCATACACCATGAGATGAGCCCCCACCGGAACGGCGCTGACATTACCCGTACCTTGACCCGCCTCACGCAGCGTCAGGTCGGCAGCGTAGAGCTTCCAGGCGCTGGCGCCATTGATGGTCAATGAACCCGAAGTTGGGATCTTGCGCCACTCCGCGAAGCCCTCGGCGCCGATAACGACACTGCTTTCGCCAGCCGTCAGTTCCGGCACGCTGGCCTGGGGCCGGTAGAGGGCGCTGCCGTAGCGGATCCATTCTTCGCCGTCGTGCGCTTCGATGACAACATCGTTGAGATCACGGCCGTTGGTCATGGGAACCTTGAGGAACATGCGCGCCTCGTCATCACTGCCCGAGGGATCGACGATACTGCTGGGGATCATGGTCGAGCCGGCAAACAGGTAGCCTGGCAGACTATCCAGGGCGTAGAGCGCGAAACGCACCTTGTCGCGGACGAGGTGGAGCGACGAAGCGACTTCGTTCACGATCAACCAGTGCTGGCCGGCGCGTTGCCGCCAGGCGGCCGACAGCGGCGCGGCGGGTTCGACGAACTGACCGATCACCTCCTAATTCAGGTAGTGGCCCAGTATCCCGGGATAATGCCGGGCCAGGTAACGCCGGCCAAGGCCGTTCACCAGCCAATACGCCATATTGGGATTATCGTCGCTGGAATACTTGCCATCGGTGCGCAACTTAAGATTGTGGCCGGTTTCATACCAAACGCCTCCCATATAGGTATCAATGGCGAGGGTGTGATCGTTGGCCGACACCCGATAGAGCCCCTTGAAATCGGCATAATCGCCGGTCACCGCCGCCAACTCGGCGTCCGTGGTCGGTATTTCCGGCAAGGGCTTGTCAGGTAAAGGCTCAGGTACTGCCGGGATGCTGCCGCGTTCGGCCAGCGCGTTCAACAGAATGCTCTCGGCCGGCTTATAGGCATTGAACGTCATTCCCGCCCCGGTAATGATGACGGCAAGTCGTTCATCCGGGGCGACGATGAACTGGGTGACATAGCCCGCCGTACCGCCCGGCTTCGACCAGGCGCGAACGCCAACCGAAGCCAGCCCCGGATAGGCCACGTAGTCCCAACCCAACCCGAAGCTATCGCCCGTAACCGGATTGAACACCAGATCCTGGGTCTGGTCGCGGCCCATTTCCGCCACGGCCTGCTCCGACAGGATCGACACACCACCAAACCGGCCACCATTCATCAACATGGTCGCCACCCTGGCCATATCATTGGGGGTGGAATAGATTCCTCCCGCCGGATAGGAATTGGTATAGATCTGGAGATCTGGAGTGACGCTATCTGGAAGGTAGTATTGGGCATAGGAGCCTGGTGGGAAGGGGGCCTCCGCGAAGCGGGTATGCGTCATACTCAGGGGCTTGAAGATTTCCTCCCGCACGAACCGGGTATAGGAGTGCTGATCGGACACCGCCGCCACCAGGCGATCGATCATCGTGAAACAGTCATTGCAGTAAGTGGCCATTTCCCCCGGGGTGAATTTCATGCGCTGCGTGGCCAGGGTCGCTAGCACCTGTTGGGCAAAGCCGGCTTGGGGAGCGTAAGTCACATCATTACGATAATCGCCGCCGGGAAAACCCGCGGCATGGGCGAGCAACATCCTCGGCGTCACCTGGGTGTATTCCGAAGAAAGCATGTGGAAGTCTGGGAGGTAATGCACCAAAGGGGTATCGAGATCGATCTTGCCCTGATCGACCAGTTTCATCACCGCCAGGCCGGCAAACATCTTACTGGTCGAGCCGATGGCAAACATGGTATCGGGTCCGGGCGGCGTCTGGCTGGCCTTGTCGATCACGCCAAAGGTTTCGCTCCAGACGATACGTTCATCATCGATCAAGGCCAGCGAAGCGGAGACCACGCCGGGGACAGCGACTATTTCCCGCATGAGGTCGCGCCCTTTGGCAATAGTTTGCACATAGGCAAAGGGCAAGGAATGATCGCTGTTATCGCAGCCGGACAGGAACAGTAGGGCACCAAGAATAAATATTAGTTTTAGCAGGTTAGGTCGATACATCGCATTGCTCCTGATCCTGATCCTGATCCTGATCCTGATCCTGATCCTGGACGATATTTTGGCGATTCCCAATTCAAATGGCTATGCCATTTGGCTAGTCACGGTAAGCCTGAGCAACCAGCAAATCAAGCAGCGAAACATTACAAAATATTACTGTGGATGACGGGTTGCGGACGGATGCGGGCATCTGACGTTACACCTGACCGACGATCACCTGGATGGTGGTGAAGGGCGAACCATGGACGAGGAGATAGGCCCCTGCCGGCACTGGTTCCTCCAATCCGCGAAGGGTCTTGCCGGCGATGAGGCACGCCAGGAGCGCGAAATGTGGATCGTCGAGATACCAGGCGCTGGCGCCCGCGATGGTGAGCGTCGCCGCCGCTGGTAACCGGCGCCACTCACCCACCTCCGCTTCAGCAAGCGTAATCAGGTGCTCGCCAGCGCCCAGTTCCGGGATGCTGGCCAGGGGGCGATAACGGAAACTGCCAAAGCGCAGCCATTCCTCATCAGCGACGGCTTCGATGACCAGGTCGTTCAGATCCCGACCCGAGTTGCCAGGAATCTTCAGGCACATCGAACCCCTGGTATCGCTCGCCCGGACGTCGACGACCTGCGCCATGGGAAAGGCGGGTGCTATGGCGACATATCCGCCCAAACCCTCGACCCGTGACAGGGTGCAGACCGGTGCCGTTGATCCATCCGCCCGGTTGAAATCGACGGGCGCATTCACTAGCAGCCAGCGCTCGGCCAGCCGCGCCAGCCAGCGGGGAGACAGCTCACCCCCCGCTTCAAGATCATGCCCATCGATGACCGTCAGATCGTAGTGCGTGGATGCTCCGGGGACGAGTTGCGCCAGATAGCGGCGCCCATCGGCGGGAACGGTGTGGTAGGCCGGATAGGCTTGCCCCTCTGTCCGCCATAGGCCATCGCCATGCAGTCGCCAGGGAGTGGGGTCCGGGTGCCAAGCCCCGGCATGGAAGGTCGCACGACTCAGGGTGCGGTCCGGGTTGATGGCGAACCGCAGCAGACTGCTGTGATTGGCATAGATACCGGCCATGGCGGCGAGCGTCGCGTCGCTGGCCGGCATGAGAGGCGGTACCTCAGGCCCCAGGGGCGTGAGGATTTCATCCTGAACAAACCGCGGGTAAGACCGGCCGGTAGTGGCATCCACCAGTGGCTCGATCAGGGTGAAGCCATCGTTGCAATACGCCGCCATCTCGCCCGGCGGGTGCTTGAGTCGCTGGGCGGCCAGGTTGTGCCGCACTTGGGCGGCATAATCCAGGACCGGGGCGAAGGTAAACAGGTTGTGGTAATCCGTCCCTGGCAAGCCGGCGGCATGGCTAAGCAGCATCCGTACCGTGATCGCCGAATAGTCGGGCGATTCCATACGGAAATCGGCGACGTATCGCACCAGCGGGGCATCGAGATCGATCAGCCCGCGATCGACCAGGATCATTGCGGCGATGGCCGCGATCATCTTGCTGCACGAGCCAATGCAATAAAGGGTGTCCAGGCCGGGGGGGACGGACCTGGCCTGGTCGATATAGCCAAAGGTTTCCCGCCAGATGATCCCCTCGCCATCGCATAGCGCCACCGAGATCGAGGGAGTCTGGGTGTCAGCCATCCCCTGGGCGATGGCGATACGGGCATCCAGGATCGTCGCGGCGTAGGTGGGGGACCAGAAGCCAGTGGCACCATCAGCGCCACAGCCGTTTAGGAAACTGGGGGCGGCCAGACCCGGGCCGCCTAACCCGGCGGAACGCAAAATCTCCCGACGGGTAAACATGGCAGTGATGATTTCTCCCGAGGCAAATGCAAGGTACAGCCCGATCAGTCCCCAGGACAGGTTTGGTCATCGGGTTAGCCGGGATAACCCAAGGCAGCCCGCGCTTTCCAGCCGGCACAATTCAACGTATTCAAGGAGGGCATGAAGCCAATCTCAGAGGACATATCACTCATCGGCAACATCACCACCACGGAAACATCGAGATCCGGATCCTAAGTGGCTTGTGAAAAATAGCCTACCCGGTAGCCATTATGCCCATAACCCAAATTAGGGAAATGATTGGTCCCCAAACCATAATACGGATTAAAGGAGGTCATATCCGTCATCATAAGATCGGCGTATTTCTGCTCCAGCACATTCCGGCCCTGATAAAGGGTACGTACATACTGATTCAGTGCCTGCATAGTGCCAATACCATTACCCTCCGCCACCAGCGCGATCAGGTTATCCACGCAATGCTCTTCCACGACTCCTTCCGGCAGATAGATTCTGCCGCAAACATAAGGGATGGGTAGCCTCTGATCCCCTGACAAATAAGGAAAATGCAGATCAACTGGTAGCGTTGTCGAGGGACCGAACACGTGATCATAAAGGTAGTCCGAGTAGGACTTGGCCTGACCACTGCGCTGGGTGTAGACACGGGAAATGATTTCACCCAGGATGGTGTAACCCGTATTACTATATTGATAACCCGTATTACTATATTGATAATTATCCGTGCCAGGCGGGAAATGGGAAAGCTGGTTGATCGCCGCCTGCTCGACTATTTCAGTCGCGGTAAATTGGTGGTTGGGGTCCTTTTTCAGCATGCACTCTGTATATCCCATATCGCCACAGCCAGGAACGGGACCCGCCTCCACATTGTAATCCCCCGCATTGTGTTGCAGCAGTTGACGTATCATGATTTCATCCTTGTAAGGAATATTCCAGGAGGGGCTATCGGGGACATAGGGCATTGCTACCCAGTATGGACTCCACGATGCGATCCCGATAATCCAGCCAGCCATCCTGATGCATCTTCATGATGGCCGTAGCCGTGAACGGCTTGGTGATGCTGGCGAAGCGAAAGTAGGTCGTGGGCGTGACCGGTGGGACGCCAGCAGCCGTGGAACTGGAGAAATAGGTTCCCTCTGGCGTCTGATTCAGAACGTTAAGCGACGGCACCGTTTTCTCTATCGCCTTTTCCACATCACGTCGAAACTCGGCCACGACCTCTTCCAAGCGCTGATTTGGCGTCATAAGACCTTGGCCATCGCCGCCATCAGCACAACCCATCACTGCGACCGTGACCGTACCGATCAAGGCAAGACTGGGCAGATGCCACTTAGCTGCTACGCAAGCCCTTGAAAAAAAATCATTCGGTAACACTCTATCAAATCAGATCATCATAATGAGCTATCACCAGGCCAATCAGATGCATTCAGGTGTTGTGGGGTTCTTTTCTCCTTGCTTGCTGAGGTACTACCAAGTATTTGTGCCACTGATCGCCATTGTTCGGCGTAATGCAAGCCTTGGACTCCACGCCACTTGGCATAGTCCCCCACACCCCCTTAGGCTACTTCGGTACGCTAACCCCTAAATCCCGGCGCGGCAACGAGCAGAAAATGACACGAGATGACAGTAAATGACGGAAGATGGCATTTATTGATTGCCCCACTGACGATCTCTAAACCATTCCAGGCGTCAACGTCGCCGAATGGTGGCTTATCAAGCACGAACAAATCAGGTTCGTTCATTTACTTGCCCTAAGCATCCTCGTCCTCGCTTATGGGGTGAGACCTGCCAGGCAGGTCGAAATCAGTCGAGCCTGATCATGTAAAAGGTGAACGCAATGCGCAACCGATGGTTGGCAGTAAAAACATGAACGGGATACTCGACCTGCCGTTACAGCGTTCTTTGGCTCTAAATAGACGGATTAAGGATAACGCTTATTCACGCACCGATACGATAGGTTCTAGAATTGGGTCTCTGGATTTCTCTAGACAGAGGGCTAATACTGCAACGCCTCCGTGTTCTGTGTCTTTAATATCTGGTGAACGAAG
>JAGVUH010000654.1 GCA_019136395.1 Gammaproteobacteria bacterium | reverse complement strand
CGGCATGGCGCTGCATGAGGCGATGGGCAAACACGATGGGCGCCGGCATCAGGGCGGGGGTTTCGTCACAGGCGTAGCCGAACATCAGGCCCTGGTCGCCCGCGCCGATCTGACCACCGGCCTGGTCGACCCCCTGGGCGATATCGCCGGACTGGCGATTGAAGCGCACCTGGACTTCACAGCGGTCGGGATCGATCCCAGTGGCGGCGCTGCCGTAGCCGGCCTCGCGCAGGACCCGGGTCACCAGGGGGACCGTTTGCTCCCGGACCTGGCGGAAGGCGGCCCACTCCCGGGTGCGAAACTCCCCCGCTACGACGACGCACTGGTCGGCCAGGAGGGTTTCACAGGCGACGCGGGCGTCAGGTTCCAGGCGGAGAAATTCGTCGAGGAGGGCATCGGCAATGCGATCGGCGAGCTTATCGGGATGACCCTCGGAGACGGATTCCGAGGTAAACAGACCGTGATGGGGTGTCATGGCAGACTCCGGTTTAGCCGCATTCGACGACAAGTCGGGGTCGGCAAGCGCGAACAAATCCCCCCAGCCCGTGCGGTGGGCCAGTCCAGGATGAATGGTGCGGCAGGGGCTAACGCCACCCCAGCCAGCGCGGGCGCAGCGGGATCTCCAGTGCCGGTGGGGGCGCCGGGTGGGGTTGGGGCCGTCGAGGCAGACGCGAGGGGTCGGGCAGACGGAGGCTGAAACGGCCGGTGGCTTCCGCGGTGCGGGGACCGCGCGGGCGGGCAAGGGGATCGGTAATGACCATGAAGCTGCTCCTGCCCCCGGCTGGACCGGCGTAACCGGCCTCGCGGGGGCGAAGAGGCGGTGACGCTTTAGCCGCATTTCTCAGTCGCCCGGCAAGTTGTCGTTAACGTGGCGACGCCCAACAAAAAACCCGCTGGGCTGGGGAGCCAAAGCGGGTTTTGCGGGCCGCTTAAGCTGGATTTATAGAGCGCCCGCAAGCTGATACTCAAATCGGCGCTTGAGCAAAAGTAGAGCCGAAACCCGGGGGAGACGTCAAGCCTTTTTTTGCCCTCGCTGGAAGAGGGGTTCGCCTGGGGTTGAGGTCGTGCCCGGGGTGGACTCGTCAACACCATCACTCCCGTGGGTCAGGGCACGAAGGGTAAGGCCAGCGGTGTGACCAGCTCCCAGGTATTGGGGTCCGGGTCACTGGCCAGCTTTCCAGCGCTGCCAACACAGAGCCTCGGCCTTGGCGACTGAGGTCCTCGTCCTCAATGCACAGTCGCTGGAGATACTCGACCAAGCCTGGTTGTGGCGGCCGAAAAATCAGGGTGGCACGAACCCAGGTGGGTCTCTTCGGGCTCATCAGCGACACCGAACCTCAGCATGGCCCTGCAATGTCCGCAACCGGTCACCATCAGGAGGTTGTTGTCGACGCCCGCAGAGACCGTGAGTACTCTCATTGCGTGCTTGCAGAGAGTCTCCGGGCTAAAAAACGCCAGCGTATATCGATAACCATAAGCTCCGGAGTGGACGATTAACTGAGCGAAAACAATTGGTTGACGTATAATTAAATCATCACCCCTTGCCAGGGAGAGCAACCATGAAAACCGCCAGTTTCTTCACCTACACCGGACCCGGCCGGATCTCCATCGCCCGCCATGCCCCCCGGGGCACCCCCGCGGGCTACCGCCAATTCCGCGCCCTGGCACCGGATGCCGACATGCTCAAAATGAGTCAGGCGCTCTATGTGCCGCGCTATGCGGCGATCCTGAATGCCCTCGATCCCCTGCAGGTCTGGGATGATCTCCACCGCCTGGCCGGGGACCAGGAGCCCGTTCTTCTCTGTTGGGAGCGCCCACCCTTCACCGCCAGCAACTGGTGCCATCGGCGCCTGGTGGCGGATTGGTTTGAGCGGGCACTCGGGGTGACGGTTCCGGAATGGGACAGCGGAACCCACCAGGGCCAACTCTTCTAAGTCACTGCGTTTTCATCTCCTCCAGGAGATCATTCCCTCCAGGCGTTCATGCCTCCACCGGGAGCGAACCACTGGCTCCTTTGATTCCCCAGATCAGGTCTCCAGCGCAGGGCGCCGGGTGCCGCGACCGGGAATTTTTTTCAAATGCCCCTGGGGAGGGGGTAGCAAAAGTATCAAAAGTCGCCGTCAGAGGGGTTTTGATACTTTTGGTACTACCCCCGGAGGCCCTTTTCCATTTTTTTGCCGCACCTCCTCGAGGTTGATCATTGGTTCCACGACTCCGCCAATCAGATCTCCCGCGTAGGGGCCGGTTACTGGCGTCAGCATGACCAGAGCCATCTGCGGGCCGGGACCTATCCGCGCCTGAGCGCGTTGAAGATGCTGCGCAAACTCACAATCCGCGGAGATCCTCGGATTGGTCGCGGGACCATGGTGCCGGTAGCGGCAAGTGACCGGCCATTTTGGTGCGGTCACCAAAATGGTCGGGCAGAAAAAAACCCCGCGGCCGGTGCAACCCTGTCGAGGAGTCCTGCGGTAGGGTCGGCCGTCGCGGGGCCGTGCTGGGTTTAGAGGCAACTAGGCGGCGGCCTTGAGTTCAACCGCGGCCCGCAAGCCAGCCTTGGCAGCAATATCGACCAGGGCGTCCAAGCTGAATTTGTGGATGCGGCCTTGCAATAGATCGTTCAGCCGTGGCTGGGTGATGCCCAGGCGGCGGGCCTGTTCCGTCTGGGTCGCGCCAAGCTGGGCGACGTGTTGCTCGATGGCCAGCATGAACACGGAACGGAGGCGCATGCTCTCGGCTTGCTCCGGGGTGTCTTCGAGGGCGTCCCAGACGCTGTTAAAGGTGTTGGTCATTGGCTACCTCCCGATAGTGCTTCCGTGCCAATTCAAGGTCGCGCTGCTCGGTGCGCGCGGTTTTTTTCTGAAAGGCATGCAGGACGTAGATGCGCTCGGCAAATCTGGCGACGTAGATCACGCGAAAGATGCCGGCTTCCTCCTTGAGGCGGATCTCCTTCACGCCAATACCAATATTAGCCATTGGCTTCCAGTCGGAGGGGTCCATGCCGCGCTGCACGCGATCGAGCTGGAACCCGGCCGCTTGCCTGGCCTCAGCGGGAAAGGCCCGGAGGGCGTCAAGGGTTCCGCCCATGAAGGTGATGGTCTTAATGTCCTGAATTATACAAGTCTTGATATAGGTAAAAAGGGCGGGAAAGGTGCGGTTAACTGTCTAAAACCTAAAACCTGGCCCCAGCATTTCCACGGGCTGTTACAAGCCCCAAGCGCATAACCCTCCGTAGATATCTACGGAGGGTCCAGAGCGGCCCGCCGGAAGTCCCCTTGCGGTTTTGTAAATGCGTTCGGAGCTGTTGCTCTTCTGCCATAAACCTCCGCCAGGCCAACCCGCGCCTAAACCGGGCCAATTCCACCGATGGTTAGGCCCGGTGTTGCATCTTGAAACAGAAGCGAAATGCAATTTCTACGTCTAGGGGACGCCGGGCGGCCGGCAACCTCCCCGCGCAGAGGTGCCCGGAAGGACCCCATAATCATAGACATAGCGCATTGCCCAATTCAATCAACCGCTTAGACGTGTTGTGAGCGGCCAGCGGCGCGCTGAGCCAGGCGAGCCGCTGGGAGCGGCGTAGACCAACGTCCCGCTCGCGACGCCTGCCCTGGCCATCCAGGGCGAGGAGCTGGACGCCGTGCCGCGGTGAGGAGCCGTGAGGTGAGCGGCGAAGAGCCGTGCTGAGAGCTGTGCTGAGGTAAGGCGCAGCCTCCCGCTCGCGACGCCTGCCCTGTTCATCCTGGTCACCCTGCCCAGCGCAGACCTGGGCAAGCCGCCGCCCCGCCAAGCCGTTCCTGCCCTATCCAATCTAACCCTATCGATCAGCCCCGCCAGCGCGCCCTGAGCCGTCCTGGGAGGTCCTGGCCCTATGCTGGCGCTCTTCTCCACCTGGGTGTGACGCGCCTGGATAGGCGGTTGAAAAGTGGAGTCTTTTTAAGCAGAAACCCTTGCGCAAGCCAGGCCCGCGGGTATCCTTTAAGTAGGGGAAGCGCTTAACCATTTGAATAAGCGCGAGTTCCGGAGAGCCGCGATGAACATGCCCTATTGCCGATTCCAGAATACCTTGCGCGACCTTGGCGATTGTTTCGCGAACCTCGCCACCTTGAACCCCGAGGACCAGAGCTTTAATGAGTGCGAGGAGCGCGAGTGCCGCCGCGAACTCATCCTGACCTGCGCCCGGATTCTGCAGGAGATCGGGGTCGAGGACCCATACGACGAGCGCGAGGTCCTGGCGTGCGTCGAGAAGCTGGATGAGATGTTCGCGCCGGAGGCGGAAGAGAAGCCGCCCGGGAAGCCATACGGGGCCGCGAGGCCCCTTTTTTTGGGGCGCCGCCCTTTCATCCTGGCCAGCTCAGCCCCGGGCAAGCCGCCCCCGCCCCGCCGGTCCGTTCCTGGCCTTCGCCATCTAACCCTCTCGCTCCGACGCCCCCGCGCGTCCAGGCCCTTCCTGGCGCGTCCTGGCCCTATGCCTGACCGTCGTCCTCACTTTCTCCGTGCGTGCTCATCTAAGCGATTGATCGAGTTGAATTATTTTGCGCAGAAACCCTTGCCATAGCGAGGTTGGCGGGTATCCTCAAAGTAGGGGAACCGCCTAACCCTTTGAGAAGGCGCGAGTTTCAGAGAGCAGCCATGAAGAAGAGCGCGATCAATGCCGGGACCTTGATGATCCTGGAGGCGTCCGGTGTCTATCGGCCGGCGACGCCGAAAGAGATCCTCGCCGCGGCCAAGTCCGCGGTCGGATACGTCTACGGGCGTGGGTCCCTGTTCACTTCCCCAGAAGCCGCCAAAGAGTACCTGTCCGCCAAACTGGCCGGCCGGGAAAACGAGTGCTATGCCGTCCTGTTCCTGGATAACCGCCATCGCCTGATCGAGTATCGCGAACTTTTTTACGGGACCATCGACGGGGCCTCAGTCCATCCGCGCGAGGTGGCGAAGGCGGCCCTCGAGTTGAACTCCGCGGCCGTGATCTTCGCCCACAATCACCCATCGGATGAGACCGAGCCGAGCCAGGCGGACCTGCGGATCACGCAGCGCCTGAAGGACTTGCAGAGCTTGATGGAGGTCCGGGTGCTGGATCACATGATCGTGGGCCGGGACATTACCAGCTTTGCCGAGCGGGGCCTGCTGTGAGAGGCGCCCGCACCCGACACCGAACCGAGAGCGAGGGGGCCGCGAGGCCCCCTTTTTTATGCCCTTAAAGCCGCCCCTGGGGTTTTCCCCTGTCAAGCATAAGCCTCTGAAATATCGCGAGATTCCCCTTGCGCAAGCCCGGCAGGGAGGTACACTTTAAGTAGGGGAATCGCCTAACCCTATGAGAAGGGGCGAGTTTCTGGAGAGCAGCCATGACCGCGAACGCACGATTTTGGATCACCGCGAACGATCAGCCCGTGAAGATCACCCTGCGGCCGGGCCAGCGCCTGCGCTGGACGCGGCCCGGGAAGGACGAGACGCAGATTCAGGACTTTGCCCATTGCACACACTGGGTGACCTATGCCGAGACCCTGGTGCGCCGGGTCGGCGGTCACCGCCTGGTGAGCCATTGGGACCTGCGGGCGTTCATGGGCACGATCCGCTGGGGCAAGCGCGTGGAGGGGATGCCGGACTGGACGCTCACTGACCAGTGGGACGCCCTGGTTTAACCCGAGAGACCGGAGAGCAGCCATGAGCACGACGATTACCTTCTATGAGTTGTCCGCCTATAGTGTCGCGGCCGATCTGAAACTGGCCGAAATCTGACGATCTGAAACT
Source organism: Gammaproteobacteria bacterium (assembly GCA_019136395.1). Next base: position 313 of record JAGVUH010000654.1, on the reverse strand, counting down.
GGCGCTTCTTCCCCGTTTTCTTCCTGGTTAATTAACTCAGAACCGGGGATCTTCTTCCCCTCGGGGATCTTCTTCAGTCTTCTTCCTCCACGTGTCCTCGTCAGGCGAGGGGGACGGCATGGGGGAGAACCGACTGCGGCGCTGTGCGCATGGCGGCCAGCCGTTTACGCCGGACGCACGCAATGCCCATCACCAGCGTTATTGCCCGGCGCCGGCCTGCCGGCTGGCCAGCAAATGCGCCAGTCAGAACAAGTGGTTAGCCAAGCCGGAGAATCGCGACTACCACCGTGGGCCCGCCGCGGTGGCGCGGGTC
>JAGVUH010000268.1 GCA_019136395.1 Gammaproteobacteria bacterium | reverse complement strand
GGGATGGCACCCGGGCCAACGATCCCAATGGGATGATGCGCGAGGTGGCGGCCCGCCTGACGGATGCCGAGATCGCCGCGGTCTCCCAGTTCGTCCAGGGGTTGGGTCAGTAACGCGCCCAGCGGACCGTCCCGGCCGTTGCAGCGCCGCTGCCCCCGCCCAGGCGGGTCCCCGGACGGGCCAGTCGAGCTCAATGCAGGCCACAGCCGCTGCATCCGGCCCGCGCCGGCCCTGTCGCGGCGAGAGGAAATTTACCTTTTCGGGTGCGAACCGACCGTCATCATGAGGACGGTTCAGCCTAAATTCAGAGGGGTTAAGTACACAACATGAGCGCACCAGGCGTAGATAAAAACCGTAGGCGGGTCCTGATCGCCGAACCGACCGTCATCATGAGGACGGTTCAGCCTAAATTCAGAGGGGTTAAGTACACAACATGAGCGCACCAGGCGTAGATAAAAACCGTAGGCGGGTCCTGATCGCCGCCACCAGCGCCATCGGGGTCGTAGGCGCCGGCTTCGTCGCCGTACCCTTTCTAGATTACTGGCAGCCCAGCGCCAAGGCCAAGGCCGCTGGCGCCCCGGTCGAAGCCGATGTCAGCCAGCTCGAGCCCGGCGCCCTGCTGCGCGTCAAGTGGCGCGGCAAGCCGGTGTGGGTGGTCAACCGCACCGAGGCCATGCTGGCCGCCCTGCCAGGGCTCGACCCGCAACTGATCGACCCGGCCTCGGGGGCTTCCGATCAGCCCGCCTACGCCCAGAATGCCACGCGGTCCATCAAGCCCCAGTACTTCGTCGCCATCGGCATCTGCACCCACCTGGGCTGCTCGCCGACCTACCGCCCGGACGTCGCCCCGGATGATCTGGGCGCCGACTGGAAGGGTGGCTTCTTCTGCGCCTGCCATGGTTCCCGCTTCGACCTGGCCGGTCGGGTTTTCAAGGGCTCACCCGCCCCGACCAACCTCGTAATCCCTAAACATCACTACGTCACCGACGCCATCATCAAGATCGGCGAAGACGGAGGAGCCGCCTGATGAGCACCGAAACCCCAACCCCGGGCTTCCTCGGCTGGATCGACTACCGCTTCCCCCTGACCAAGGTGTGGAACGAACACCTGGCCCAGTACTACGCCCCGAAAAACCTCAACGCCTGGTCCTTCTTTGGCTCCCTGGCCATCCTCGCCCTCGTCATCCAGATCCTCACCGGTATCTGGCTGGCCATGAACTACAAACCCTCCGCCGCCGACGCCTTCGCCAGCGTCGAGTTCATCATGCGCGACGTGAACTGGGGCTGGCTGATCCGCTACATGCACTCCACCGGCGCCTCGGCCTTCTTCATCGTCATCTATCTGCACATGTTCCGCGCCCTGCTGTGGGGCTCCTATCGCAAGCCGCGCGAACTGCTGTGGATCATTGGCCTCGTCATCTACCTCGCCATGATGGCCACCGCCTTCTTTGGCTATCTGCTGCCCTGGGGCCAGATGTCCTACTGGGGCGCCCAGGTCATCGTCAACCTCTTCGCCGCCGTCCCCGGCATTGGCGAGGACCTGTCCGTCTGGGTGCGCGGTGACTACGTCATCTCCGACACCACCCTCAACCGCTTCTTCGCCTTCCACTTCCTGTTGCCCTTCCTGCTGGCGGCCCTGGTCTTCGTCCACATCGTCGCCCTGCACAAGGTCGGTTCCAACAACCCGGACGGCATCGAGATCAAGGCCAAGAAAGACGCCAATGGCATCCCCCTCGACGGTATCCCCTTCCATCCCTACTACACGGTGAAGGACATCGTCGGCGTGGTCGTCTTCCTCGCCATCTTCAGCGCCATCGTCTTCTTCGCCCCCGACTTTGGTGGCCTCTTCCTTGAAGCCCCCAACTTCCAGCCGGCCGATCCGCTGAAGACCCCCGAGCACATCGCCCCGGTGTGGTACTTCACCCCCTACTACGCCATGCTGCGCGCCGTGCCCCCCATGTTCGGCTCCCAGTTCCCCGGCGTGGTCGTGATGTTTGGCGCCATCATCATCATGTTCTTCCTCCCCTGGCTCGACCGCAGCCCGGTCAAGTCCATTCGCTACAAGGGCCAACTGTCCAAGATCGCGCTCGGCATCTTCGCCGTCAGCTTTATCGTCCTGGCCTACCTGGGGCTGCAACCCTCGACGCCCACCGGCACCTTCTTCGCCCGCGTCTTCACCATCCTTTACTTCTTGTTCTTCCTCTTGATGCCCATCTACACCAAGCTGGAAGCCACCAAGCCGGTCCCGGAGAGGGTCACGAAATGAGAAAACTACTCCTCGCCTCCCTGTTCCTGCTCGCCCCCGCCCTGGCCTCCGCCGCGGGCGGCGGCGTCCCCCTGCAGGACGCCGACATCGACCTCAAGGATCAGGCCTCCCTGCAACGCGGCGCCGGCTACTTCGTCAACTATTGCATGGGCTGCCACTCCCTGGGCTACATGCGCTACAACCGCCTGGCCAACGACCTGGGCATCGACGACGCCACCCTGCGTCAGAGCCTGATCTTCACCGGCGCCAAGCCCGGCGACCTCATGGTCTCCAGCATGAACCCGGTGAGCGCCGAGAAATGGTTCGGCACCGCCGTCCCCGATCTCACCCTGGTCACCCGCTGGCGTACCCCCGACTGGGTCTATAGCTATCTCAAGGGCTTCTACGCCGATCCCAGCCGGCCCTTGGGCGTGAACAATGTGGTCTTCCCCAATGTCGGCATGCCCCACGTCCTCGCCGGGCTGCAGGGCGTGGCCCAGCCCAAGTTCGCGGAGCATCCCGGTCCCGATGGCGCCCCGGTCAAGACCGTGGTCGGCGTCGAACCCGCCCAGGGCGGCACCATGACGACGGAGCAATACGACGCCTTCGCCCGTGACCTGACCGCCTTCCTCGCCTATGCCGGCGAGCCGATCAAGCTCGAACGTCAGCGGCTGGGCATCTGGGTGTTGCTGTTCCTGGCGGTGTTCTTCGTCGCCGCCTACATGCTCAAGAAGGAATACTGGAAGGACGTGCATTGACGCACTTGGTCAGCCTCCCATCTGAGGGTGGGAGGCTGCTGATTGTCATTCCTGCCCAGATCGCCTCTCAGGTCTACCCCTACCCCCTATCCCGCCTCCACCCCGCTAATGGTCTGGTGAGCGAGGCCCAGACATAACGAGGCAATCTCGTTTTCCAGCAGATTGAGAAACAGGACACGCAGCAGGTCCGGGTCGCACATGATCCACAGGCGCCGGGTCGGCATTAGGAACGGAAGACCCCCTCCAGGGAGGTGGCATCCAGCACACGATCGCCCCAGGTTTCAATTTCTTCAACCGAAGCTCTGGCGATCCGTTCGAGCACCTCGGGCGGCAGGGGACCAAAGCGGCGGACCATTTGACGCTGCAGCAACAGGGTCTCGCCTTCCTGACGTCCTTCCTGACGCCCCTCCTGACGCCCTTCCTGAAGCCCCTCCTGACGCCCCTCCTGACGCCCTTCCTGTAGCCCTATTTGACGCCCTTCCAAAAGCCCCTTACGTTTGTACTCCTCCGCCCATTGATCAAATTTTTCAGCTAAGGTCATTTTCAACTCCGTCAGGTCGCTTACCTGGGGGATCACCAGAAGGTTGCGGCTGCGCCGGCGCAGCAGGGCCCGAATCCAGAGGGCAAAAAGACGCCTCAGTTCCGGCTGGCCCGCCAGCCAATCGTTGAGCAGATCGATCAGGCGCAACAGATCGCGATCGTCCGCCGGGTGCTCAAAGCGGATGATGGCGGCGACCAGGTTGCGCATGCCCGCCAGCTCCGCCTCCCCATAGCGATTTTCGTCGATGAGCAGGTAGCGAAGCTGCGGCAGGTACTCGGCCACCAGCCCCGGCACCTTGGGCAGCAACGCGGCCAGGTCCGTCGCGGCGGTCCAGGTCTTACCGCCATTGTAGAGGACGATCGGCAATACCGGCGGCAGGGTCTGGCCGGGTTTGACCTCCTTGCGGCGGATCAGGTCTTGGTACAGCAGGCCGACATAGACCAACATACGGACCGCCATGAAGGGATCAATGCGGCTCTGGAACTCGATGAGGATATACAGATACAGCCAATCCTCGCCGGCCTTGACCCGCCAGACGACATCGTCGCTGCGCCGGCGCAGGTCGTCGGTCACATAGCTGGCCGGGACCTTCTCCAGGGTCGAGTAATCCAGGCCCGCCAGCCAGGCGTCGGGGATGAAGCCCAGCACTAGGTCCCGCACCACCTCGGGGGCGGAAAACAACAGTTTGTAGCCGGCGTCGTCGGGATTCATGGTCGGGATTGTAAATCAAAGTCGTCTCACCGCAGCCAGGAAGAGAACAACCTGGTGTTCCCCAACGTCGGTATGCCCCACGTTCTCGCCGGCTTGCAGGGCCTGGCCCAGCCCAAGTTCGAGGACCATAAAGGCCCAGTGAACGGTGGTGAAAATCCGCGTAAATTTGGCGAAGTCTTTGGAGAGGTACAGAGGTGCCAGGCACACGGATCAGCCTCCCACCCGCGGGTGGGAGGCTGATCTAGCAATAAGCCTTCCGTAACCATTCAGACCCCACTCACCCCAATCCTCTTCCCAACCCTTCCCCCACACGAATTCCCAGTCTGGCCGTCAGTCAGACGTGTTGACCGGCAGACGGACGCGGAAGGTGCTACCTTCCCCCAGGGTGCTGTCACAGGTGACCTCCCCGCCATGCAGCCGGGCGATGCTACGCACGATATAAAGCCCCAGGCCCGCGCCGATCGCCTCCTTGACCTGTGAAGTGCGGTAATAGCGTTCGAAGATCCGCTCCCGCGCCGCGGTGGGGATGCCGACGCCCTCGTCGCTGACCTCGATCGTCAGCTGGCCATCCCCGGCGAAAGCCCGCACCTGGATGGCTCCCCCATCCGGCGAATAGCGCATCGCGTTCTCCAGCAGATTGAGCAGCAGGACCCGCAGCAGGTCCGGGTCACCCGTGATCCACAGGGGCCCGGTCGGAGACTGAAAGCTGAGCAGGTGATCCTCGCTCTGCCGCTGTACCTCCGCCACGGCGCGGCTGATCAAGGCATGCAGGTCGACCGGCATCCGCTCGATCCGCTCCAGGGTGGTAAGACGATCCTGGCGCAAGAACCGGTCGAGGATGGCCGACAGCCGCCGCACGCCGCCGCGGATCTGCTCGACGGAAGTCTTGATGCCTTGATCGCCGCCCTGAAGCTGACCCTGGTCCTGGACCTGGTCCTGGACCTGGTCCTGGTCCTGGTCTTGGATCTGGTCTTGGATCTGGTCTTGGATCTGGTCTTGGATCTGGTCCTGGCGCTGGCCATTGCGCAAACCTTCAGCCCCAGCCCCAGCCCCAGTGCCAGTGCCAGTGCCAGTGCCAGTGCCAGTGCCAGTGCCAGGCCAAGCCTTTCTAACAACCTCAGCCCCAGTTTCAGTCCAAGCACCCCCCTTGGACCCAGCCTGGGTATCACCAAGACCGGCGGTTGCAGCCACGTCGGCATGGCGGGTGCCATTCGCCGGCGTATGACGTCCGAGCATCTGACTGTAACTGTCAATGATCGCCAGCGGGGTGCGCACCTCGTGGGCCAACATGCGCGTGAACAGGGCGCGGTTCGCCATGTCCTCGCGCAACCGCTCAACCTGCCACTCCAATTGCTCCCTGGCGCGACGCTGGGCGGCGTCACGGAGCAGGATGGCCGCCATCAGCAGGGTGGCGTGGATCGTCGAGGCAAGTAGGTACAGGTAGTAGACGGCGTCTGCACCCGGGATGAGCCCGAAGGCGTCCGCCAGACGGCCCAGGGCCACCACGAGGAAGGGCATGAAGGCGATCAGAAAGAAGCGGGCATTGGCGTAGCCGCGATAGGCGGCCGGGAGGATGGTCACCAGGATGCCCAGGATGAACAGGATGCTGACCAGGTTGACGAAGGCCTGGGATAGGGTGGGGACGAGCAGCCAGACCAGCCCATAGCTCATCACATAGAGGGATCCAAGGGCGATGAGTGGTCCGTCGAGGCGTTTGGCCTGGGCGGCCGGCCAGTCGATCAGATGGCGGACGAAACCCGTCAGGGCTGAAGCCGCCATCACCATGCCCGCCCCGACCAAAAACTGCCGCAGGTACAGGTTGTCTGACAGACCCAGTAGCTGCCACGGACCCAGGTTGACGAAATGGGTGGACTCCAGGCCCAGGATGTAGAGGGCGTAATAGCCATCCACCGGGAAGCGATAGCGCAGGGCCCGGAGGCCGCTGATCAGAAAGGCCAGGGTCATGACGCCGAAATAGGCGCCGAGGAACAGGTCCTCCGTCGCGTGATGCCGGTCATAGGCCCAGGGTTGGAAGAGACGGGGAATGATGCGCAGGGTGGAGATGCTGGTGTAGCGCAGGTAGCGCAGGTAGATCTCCCGCGGCGTCGTATCCCCCAGGGTCAGCCGGAAGGCATGCTTGCGCCAGGCCAGCTCCCGTTCCGCGAAGGGCAGGGCGCGACCGCCGCGGCGGGCCGAGAGGGTACCGTCGGGGGAAATCTCAAAGAGCAGGATCTCGTCGAGCATGTCCTCGCCGGCCTCCAACCACCAGTCGCTGGGCGCCCCGGCGGCGCGCTCCAGGCGCAGAAAGACCCAGACGGCATCCCAGGGCCGATGGCCCGCGGCAATCTCCGGTGAGGTGCTGAGGGTGAAGGCCCCGGAGGTGCGCATTTCAATGGCCTCCTCCAGCCCGAGTTTACCCCCGCGGTCGATCAGGTAACTCATGTGGCCAGCCAGGTCCAGTTGCCGGGTGCCCGCCTCCAGGACAAGGGGTGAAGGTCCCACGGCCTGAGACAGGGCCGGGATCAGCCAGCCGCCCAGCAGGATCAGCAAGATCAATAGGAACGGTGGGGCCAAGGGGGTGAGGCGAGCCGGGAGGAGGGAGTAATTCAGGCCATAGTTGGGCGGAGCCGCCGCAAAACGCTGCGGATGACGGCCTCGAGTTCATCGAAATCGATCGGCTTTACCAGGTAGGCATCGGCGCCCTCGTCCAGGCCGCGGATGCGCGACTCCCGTTCCCCCAGGGCCGTGGTCATGATGATGCCGCA
>JAGVUH010000306.1 GCA_019136395.1 Gammaproteobacteria bacterium | reverse complement strand
TGGGGGGGATTCGTCAAGTTGACTATCTGTGGAAACACCTAGCGATGGCGGTAGGTGTCAAGGCAGTTGCTCCATGGGCCATGCCGTCGTTGCGGCGGTCTGCTGCTCGGTTTTGTGCGGATCGGTGGCCACCCGGGGTGCGGGGCGCGCCCGGGCGGGGCCGTGGGTTGGCCGCGCCGTGCCAGTGAGTCGGCCCCGCGCAGCACGCGTTAGCGGGTCGCTGCCCTCTGGACCGCCGCCCTGCTGTCCGGGGATGCCAAAGCCAATGACCTGACCCGCTTCCTGCCCGAGATCCGGGTCGATGTCACCGGCCAGGGCCATCTGCTGGGCCTGGTGTCGGCCCAGCTCAAGTCCGGCACCGATAACCTCGATGAATTTCGCCGCGCGGCGGAGTCGTTCCGGATGAACCAGATTGCCGCCGAGGCGGTGCGGGAGGGGATGCCGCTCATCATGATGGGCGACCTGAACGCCGACCGCGGCGATGCGCCGCTGACGCCGACCTGGTTTACCAGCGTCCCCGGGGCGCTGCCCGCCGGCATGGTGTTGGGGGCCGTTTTGCAGGTCTGAGTATTCCGCTGAAAGCGACCACCCATTCCGGCGCGAAACAGGCCAACGATTCCGGACCAAAGTGGCCACCGTTTCCGGCCATGCGGCCAGGGTGTCCGGCGAGTGCGACGCGGGGATGGCATTGCCACACGGGGCGGCAACCAGACCCAGGTCTCGACACCGGAGACCGAGAAGTACCACCAGAGCGCGTCGGTCAAGGGTTCATGGGGCTCCGTTACAGCCAATCTCCCTGGAAGCAAGCCGGGCTCCGCGCAATGCCCACAAGCCCAGTAACAATGCTGCCGTGAGGGCGCACGCGGCGGAGAAGCCGAAGGCGGCGAGTGCCCCGGCCCTTTGATAGACCTCGCCGAACAGCAGCGAGGCGGGGAGTAGCATGAGTCCGGAGGTCAGGTTGAACCAGCCGAAGGCGGTACCGCGCAATTGGGGCGGCGCCAGGTCTGCCACCAGGGCCTTTTCCACCCCCTCGGTGGCGGCCATGAAGACCCCATAAAAAGCGAAAAGGCCGAACAGGGCGAGCGGCGTTCCGGGTGGCAGCAGGCCCAGACCGAGGTAGAACGACCCGTAGGCCCCCCAGCCGAGACTGCCGCCCAGGCCAGCGGCACCTGGGCCTCCGGCAGGCCCAGTTCCCGGGCACGCAACAGCAGGAACATATTTGACGAGTTGCCCAGGGTGAAGAGGCCCAGCACCACCAGATAGCGTTTGAAGGCGGGCGGCAGTCCCGCCAGGCGCCAGGAGAAGGCCGGCGGCTTGAGGCGCGCCTCATCCGGTGGCGGCTCGCGCAGCAGCAGGGCCAGGATCAAGCAGGCAACGGCGGGCACAAAGGCGAACAGGATGACCTCCCGCAGCGTCCAGCCCAGGCCCAGCAAGAGGGCCGCCAGCAGCGGCCCGACCACGGCGCCCGCGTTGTCCATGGCCCGGTGCAGACCGAAGGCCAGGCCGCGCACTCCGGGCGCGACACTGGCGGCCAGGAGGGCATCGCGTGGGGAACTGCGCAGGCCCTTGCCGACCCGGTCGGCAATGCGCAGCACGGCCACCCCAAACCAACTGGTAGTGAAGGCGATCAGGGGCCGCGCGAAGCCGGCCAGGCCATAGCCCATCACCACCCAGGGCTTGGCGCGCTGGGTGCGATCCACGATCACGCCGGAAAAGAGTTTCAAGAGGCTGGCGGTGGCCTCGGCGATACCCTCGATCAGCCCCAGGGCGCGGGGGCCGGCCATCAGGACAGAGGCCAGATAGAGCGGCACCAGCGGATAGATCATCTCGGTGGCGCTGTCATTGAGCAGGCTGATCAGGCCAATCAGCCAGACGGTGCGGGGCAGGGAGAGCAAGGTTTTTAGCATGAGATCCCACCTTCCAGCGATTGACAGGCCCTGCGCCTCGGAGACTTACCGAACCCGAAAGACCGCATGACAGGCGACGCATTGGTTCATCAGTTCCGCGGTGAAGCGGGCCAGGCTGTCCGTCTCGTCGGTCTCGGCACGGACGGCCAGCTCCTCGAACTGCAGATGCGTCGGGCCGCCGATGTCGCGAAAGGATTGCGGCAACTTCTCGCGTACCGAATCCGGGGTGGCGGGCGCCATCCGGTTGCCCGACAGGCGGGCGGCCGCCGCGATCCGGTCGCGGTCCTCGGTTCCGCTGCCCTGGAGAATGCCCTGAACGCTCGCCAACATCTGGCGCATCTCCGCGAGGAACTCCACCCGCTCCTCTAGTGTGAGTCCCAGATCCATGCGGCCATCGGCATCTTCCGCGCCGAGCACGTTGGACGCTAAACCAACGCAAACCAGGGATAGCAAGAGCCAGGGTCATTTCA
>JAGVUH010000576.1 GCA_019136395.1 Gammaproteobacteria bacterium | reverse complement strand
CCTGCAAGGAGGGCGGGTGGAACTGGTCGAGCCCTTGCTGATCGAGGGCACCGCGGCGGACGTGCGAATCGAGGGGTACGCCAATCTTCTCGACCAGTCCCTGGAGCAGGTCGCTACGGTGACCCCCAGCCTCGGCGGGGGCGTCGCCCTGGCCAGCGCCCTCGCCGCCGGCCCCCTGGTGGGGGCGGCGGTCCTCCTCGCCGACCAGGCTAGCGGCGGGGCGCTGGACGCGATTGGTCGCCATGCCTATGACATCCGCGGACCCTGGGCCAATCCCGAGATCGTGCCGCGGGATAGTCGGGCCGCGGAGGGCCGCAGTATCGCCAGCGGTTCGGCGTCTCCAGCCGTTACGCCCACCGCCGGGGATGGTGGTGGCAGCTTGACCACGAGCGGCGAAACGACCCTGAAGTCCCAATCAAAATCAAACCCCAACCCCAACCCCAACCCCAACCCCAACCCCAACCCCAACCCCGAGTCCCCTTCAATTTCGCCCGCCCCTTTGCTGCCGTCCGTCTCTCCACTGAAGGGCAATGCCTTTCTCGATCAGCCATGAACGCCAGGCACCAGGCACCAGGCACCAGGCACCAGGCACCAGGCATCAGGCATCAGCCATTAGGCACTAGGTCTCAGTTACGAGGTAGCCGAGGTCTGCGTCGGCAGCAGGCGCCGCACGCCATTCGCCGGTCGTTTGTGTGGCTGAGCCGGTGGGAGGGCGCGGAGGTGGCCGGGTTGGAGGGCAAGGAGGTGGCCGGGTGGGAAACACCGAGGGGGAAAGCCTTGGGATCGCGTGGGGCTGATGGTATCTTTTTCGTAATCGTTCAGACCCTGGTGCCCCAAGAGGACTTCGGCGGCACAAAGTACTGATTCTCTTGCTCCCTCCCCCCTGGCGGGGGAGGGTTGGGGAGAGGGGGTTGGAACGGTTACACGCTAGCTAACCTCAGATCTGCAATCCATCGGCCCCCAGCCCAGGGACCGCCACTCCGAACAATGGAGCTACCGCCACCGCCATGCCGAAAAAATCCCGCGTCGCCGCCATCCAGATGGCCAGCAGCCCCAATGTCAGCGCCAACCTCCTGGAGGCCCGGCGTCTGATCCAGGAGGCCGTGGATGAGTCCGGGGCCAACCTGGTGGTGCTGCCGGAGAATTTCGCCTTCATGGGGGATCAGGATCGCGACCTGCTCGACCTGCGCGAGACGGAGGGGCGGGGGCCCTTGCAGGACTTTCTCGCCGAGATGGCCTCCCGCCACCGCATCTGGCTGGTCGGCGGCACCGTCCCCCTGACCGCCACCCACCCCGACCGGGTCCGGGCCGCCTGCCTGGTCTTCAACGATCGCGGCGAGCGGGTGGCACGCTACGACAAGATCCACCTCTTCGATGTCAAACTGCTGGAGACGGGCGAGCGTTACGAGGAATCCGCCACCATCGAACCCGGCAACGCCTCGGTGGTCCTGGATACCCCCTTCGGCCGGTTGGGGCTGGCGGTCTGCTACGACCTGCGCTTTCCCGAGCTCTATCGGGAGATGCTGGACGCCGGCATGGAGATCATGGCCCTGCCGGCCTGCTTCACGGCGATCACCGGCAAGGCCCACTGGGAGGTGCTGGTGCGCGCCCGGGCCATCGAGAATCTCTGCTACGTGGTCGCGGCGGCCCAGGGCGGTTATCACCGTAACGGCCGCCGCACCCATGGCCACAGCATGGTCGTGGACCCCTGGGGCTCGGTCCTCGCCCAGGTTCCCCGGGGTGCCGGGCACGTCTGCTGCCCCCTGGACCTGGAATATCTGCACTCGGTGCGTCTCAATTTTCCGGTCCTTGACCACCGTCGCCTCACTTGCCGCGTTTGAATCGGCATCTGAATCGGCCATCGACGCCTGATAGGTCGCGTCTGCATTGGCTGCTCCCGGCTGACCCGCCGGGTCTGTAAGGTTGAAATTCGGCGTTTTTCCCTCACAATCCGGGTCCTGAACGCATTCCTATTCATTTTCCGCTGGCCGCCCCGGCCGCCAATCTGCCCAGGTCCCGGACCCATGCCCATGACTGACCCCATCGCCATCGCCCGCGACCAGATCCTGAGCCCGGCGGGCCTCGATACCGGCCACCTCGAACGTCTCCTTGGCCAGCTCAAGACCAGCGCCATCGACGCCGCGGACATCTATTTTCAGCACAGCCGGCTGCAATCCTGGGTGCTGGAGGACGGCATCATCAAGGAGGGCAACTTCAATATCGAGCAGGGCGCTGGCCTGCGGGCCCTGAGCGGGGAGAAGACTGGCTTCGCCTATGCCGACGAGATCCAGTTTGAGACCCTGCTCCAGGCTGCCCAGGCGGCCCGGGCCATCGCCCGGGGTGGCAGCGAGACCCGGGTGCGGGTCGATGGGATCGGTGCCGGTCGTAATCTCTATGCCCCCCTGGACCCGCTGGACAGCCTCTCGGACGAGGACAAGGTCGCCCTGTTGCACCGGGTCGACGCCGAGGCCCGGCGTCAGGACTCGCGGGTGCGGCAGGTCATCGCCAGCCTGGTGGCGGTGCGTGACCTGGTGCTGATCGCCAGTGACGACGGCCGCCTCAGCGCCGATGTCCGGCCCCTGGTGCGGCTCAATGTCCACGTGATCGTCGAGGATGGCGACCGGCGGGAGCAGGGCTCCAGTGGCGGCGGGGCACGCGCCGACCTGGGCTATTTCCTGGCGGAGGATCTTGCCCTGGGCTTCGCCCGGCAGGCTGTCCAGCAGGCCCTGATCAATCTGGAGGCCATCCCCGCCCCCGCCGGGGCCATGACCGTGGTTCTCGGCCCCGGCTGGCCCGGCATTCTGCTCCACGAGGCGGTGGGCCACGGGTTGGAAGGGGACTTCAATCGCAAGGGCACCTCGGCCTTCGCCGGACGGCTCGGCGAGCGGGTCGCCGCCCCGGGGGTCACCGTGGTCGACGACGGCACCCTGGCCGGGCGGCGCGGCTCCCTGAATCTGGATGACGAGGGCACCCCGACCCAGAACACGGTCCTTATCGAGGATGGCATCCTGCGCGGTTTTCTCCAGGACCGGCTCAACGCCCGCCTCATGGGCGTGGCCAGCACTGGCAACGGCCGCCGCGAGTCCTATGCCCACCTGCCCATGCCGCGCATGACCAACACCTACATGTTAGCCGGGGATCGGGACCCGGCGGAGATCATCGCCTCGGTGGACAAGGGCCTCTATGCCGTCAACTTCGGTGGTGGCCAGGTCGATATCACCTCGGGCAAGTTTGTCTTTTCCGCCAGCGAGGCCTATCTGATCGAAAAGGGCCGTATCGGCCCGGCGGTCAAGGGCGCCACCCTCATCGGCAATGGTCCGGACGTGCTCACCCGGGTCAGCATGATCGGCAACGACCTGGCCCTGGATCAGGGGGTCGGGACCTGCGGCAAGGAGGGTCAGTCCGTCCCGGTCGGGGTCGGTCAGCCCACCCTGCGGGTGGATGGCCTGACGGTGGGGGGTACCCAAGGTTAGAACCCTAAAGAAGGACCCAAGGGTGGGACATCGCCGTCGCAAACGCCTCGCTTACCCTTGACCCTCCCGCTATCTTCCCCAATTCCCACTTCCTCTTCGGCCCGACCCCAGGCATCTCCAGGTCAAGTCAATCTTGTTGCTTATTTGCAATATGTTGTGATTGTGATCCATGTCAACCATCCGCTGCCTGGTCCCCTTACGCTTTCCCTCGTTCCTGTCTATATGTTTTGGTAACAGCCGGCCCTGACGGCTGGCTGCGACCCGGATTCAGACGCCCCGTTACCAGGTTAAACGGGACCACCGCTGAATCCATGACGCCTGACTCGCAGGCAGTGGGAATGCGTGGAGGCCCGGCGGTGGGGCCGGGAAACAAGATGTCGGAAAAATCGCCCCATGAGCAGCAAGGTGAAGGGGTGACCGCCTTGTCGCGGGAAATCATGCTCAAGGCCGGCAAGGCCATCTTCCTGATTGATTCGATTCACGCCCTGGTGGGCAGTCTCTACCTGACCAGCCGCAGGATTTTGTTCATGGCGGAGACCGGGACGCGCTGCAAGGCCCATCCTGGCAGAGAGCCCCGGCGCCGGGACGGCGTGCTCCACTTCCACGCCTATCACGACGATATCCATAGTATTTCGATCCAGGAGCACGGGCTGGCGCTCAACATGACCCTGACCACCCAATCGCGGGAACGCTATACCTTCATCCCCGATTACCTGCGCGACTGGATCGACGAATTCGACCGTTCCTGTCTCCCCCTGAAGAGCCTGCCAACCAGGCTGGGCTGAACGGCTCGGCTGAGTGTGGCGGAAGCGCTACAGGTTGCGTTTCGGGTAGTGAGTGGCGGTCAGCGGTTATCGCGAAAGACACTAGAGGGGTCTTCCACCGTCTGGCGTGGGGACTGACCACAAACTAGTTTGCTTCATGGCCCGCTTGGGCCATGTCATCTCAGGCCGATCAGGCCTCGTCTCTCGGCATGCCCCGACTTTGGGCACAACATGCCTCGACTTTGGGCATAAATGGCATAAAGGGCTGGCGAAGTCAGCGTCCTTGGGCTATTTTCCGCCCTTCCCAATAACGAGAGACGAGGAACAACTCCATGAAAAAGACCCTGATCGCCCTGGCCGCTGGCATCCTGTGCTCGACCGCCGCCCTGGCGGCCGATCTGGCCACCCCGGATGAGGCCAAGGCCATGTCGCAGAAGGCCCAGGCGGCCGTCAACCAGATGGGCAAGGACAAGGCCTTCGCCACCTTCGCCGCCGCCGATGGTGGCTTCAAGGTCAAGGATCTCTATGTCTTCTGTATGGACATGGAGGGCGTCATGCTCTCCCACGCGGTCAAGCCCGAACTGGTGGGCAAGAACCTGCTCACCTTCAATAAGTATGGTGACGAGCTGTTCAAGAATATGATCGCCAAGGCCAAGTCCTCGGGCGAGGGCTGGGTGGACTACAAGTGGCCCTACCCCGGCACCGAGGAGATCAAGGATAAGACCAGCTACATCATGACCAACAAGGAAGGCTTCTTCTGCGGCGTTGGGGCCTACAAGTAGTCCCGGATGGACGTCTCCCGGCAGCGCCGGAAGGTGCGGCCGGGTTTGCATCCTGCTTTAACTGGATTTGGGTTATGACCACGATTTCCACCGATGACACCAAGGCGCGACTGGATCGTCTGGAACGGGTTGTCCGCGATCTGCTGGCGGAGGCCCAACGCCAGGGCGCGACCGCGGCCGAGGCGGCCGCCAGTTCCGAGGCCGGGCTGGAGATCAGCGTTCGCCTGGGTGAGGTAGAGACGGTCGAGCACACCCGGGACAATGGCCTGGGCATCACAGTGTATTTCGGCCAGCGCAAGGGTTCCGCCAGTACCTCCGACCTGAGCCCAGAGGCGGTGCGCGACGCCGTCAAGGCCGCCTGCGCCATCGCCAGTCGTACCCAGGAGGACCCCTATGCCGGCCTGGCGGACGCGGACCTGATGGCCCGGGACCTGCCGGAGCTGGACCTTTATCATCCCTGGGACCTGGAGCCGGACGCGGCCATCGAACTGGCCATCGTCTGCGAGGACGCTGCCCGGGGTTTCGACCCGCGCATCGTCAACTCCGAGGGTGCCAGTGTCTCGACCCAAACGGGCCTCCACATCTATGGCAACAGCCACGGTTTCGTCGCCGGCTACCCCAGCACCCGCCATGGCCTGAGCTGCGCGGTGGTGGCCCAGGAAGGCGAGAGCATGCAGCGCGATTACTGGTGGACCACGGCCCGCGCCGCCGCCGAACTGGAGACGCCCGCGGCCGTAGGCCGCCGGGCCGGTGAGCGCACCGTGGCCCGGCTCGGCGCCCGCCAACTCCCTACCCAAAAGGCCCCGGTACTCTTCAGCCCCCTGGCCGCCGCCGGCCTGTTGCGCTCACTGACCGGCGCCTGCCCCATCTGCGGCGGGGCCTGGGCAGCGCCCCCTTCGATGGTGACGGCGTCGCCACCCAGGCCAAGGACCTGGTCAGCCAGGGCATCCTGCGCACCTACCTGCTCGACGCCTACTCCGCCCGACGGCTGGGGCTCAGGACCACCGGCAACGCTGGCGGGGTCCATAACCTCCATATCGAGCCCGGCTCCCTGGGCAGTGGTCCCCTCGACCGCGCCGGCATGCTCCAGGCCCTGGATACTGGCCTGCTGGTCACCGAACTGCTCGGCCATGGCACCAACCCCGTCACCGGCGACTACTCTCGGGGCGCCGCCGGCTTCTGGGTCGAGCGGGGTGAGATCGCCTTCCCCGTGGAGGAGATCACCATCGCCGGCAATCTCAAGGACATGTTCCTGGGCCTGCTGGCCGTCGGTAACGATTGCGATTTTCCCGGCAGCACCCGCACTGGCTCCTGGCTGATCCGCGAAATGACCATCGCCGGGGATTGACCGCCCGTCCAAACCCATCACAACTTGGGGCACGCTTTCCCGGGTCGGGTGACCTCTGGCGGGGGACGCCGTGAATCCATCCCTGGAGGCTTGACGACCGCATCCTTGCGGTCGACACCCCCGCCAGAGGCCACCCGACCCTCCCTTGACCGCCCGACTAAAAACTGAACTGTGTTGGTTATATCTCATCACCGGGGTTGTGGTGAGCCGCCGCATGAGCAATCGCCTGAACATCGACCCCAGACCGGGAAGCCGCCCTCATTGACGCCCATGGAATATCTGCACGCTATCGCCACCCGCTTTCGCGCCACCGCCCCGGTAGCGGATTACTGGTCCCTGCGCCTGGTCAGCGAGGAGACGGAGCACCTGACGGTCCGCCAGGGGGTGACGGAACCCAGCGCCCTCGGCTCCAGCCTGGGCGCCATGCTGACCCTGGTCCAGGGGGGTGGCATCGGTTATGGCGCCACCTCGGATCTCAGCCCCGCCGGTCTGGCGGCCGCCTGGGCGCGGGCGGCGCGCTGGGCGGAGCGTCATGCCCGCCTCGGGCTCTTCGGCGCCGATCGCTACCCTCGCTCCAGCCTGCGGGCGGACTATGCCAGCCCGGTGGCGGAGCCGTGGGAGACCCTGAGCCTGGTGGACAAGCTCGACCTGCTGCATGAGGCCTGCGCGGCCCTGGAGATCGACCCGCGCATCGTCGACAGCTCCGCCTGGCTGGGCCGGCGCCTGGTGCGGCAACTGCTGGTCACCAGCGACGGCGGGGAGGTGAGCCACCTGAGCGATCAGGTGTCCTCCGGGCTGATGGCGGTGGCCAATGCCGG
Source organism: Gammaproteobacteria bacterium (assembly GCA_019136395.1). The sequence continues at coordinate 3,815 of JAGVUH010000576.1, read as the reverse complement.
CAGCCAGACCCAAACCCGCACCGGCGGCGGGGCGGACTGGGGCGGTCAGGGTGGGCTGGAGCGGCTGGCCAAGGTCGGCTTCCGCGCGGATGCCCAACGGGTCGCCACGGAGGCCCTCACCCTGCTTGCTGCGCCCGAGTGCCCGGTGGGCACCCGCGACCTGCTCCTGATGCCCGGTCAGATGATCCTGCAAATCCACGAGAGCATCGGTCATCCCCTGGAATTGGACCGCATCCTGGGCGATGAGCGTAATTATGCCGGCACCAGTTTCGTCACCCCGGATATGTTCGGGACCTATCGCTATGGCTCCGACTTGCTGAATGTCACCTTTGACCCCGGGGTCCCCGGGGAGCTGGCCAGCGCCGTCGCCGACGACGAGGGTACGCCGGCGGAACGTCAGTATCTGATCCGAAACGGCATCCTGGAGCGGCCCTTGGGCGGGCGTCTGTCCCAGGCCCGGGCCGGGCTCCCCGGGGTCGCCAGCGCCCGCGCCAGCGCCTGGGACCGGCCACCCATCGACCGCATGGCTAACCTCAACCTGGAGCCGGGGCGGGACAGCCTGGCGGACCTCATCGCCCGGGTGGAGCGCGGCGTCCTCATGGACACCAATCGCTCCTGGTCCATCGACGACAGCCGCAACAAATTCCAGTTCGGCTGCGAGCTAGGCCGGCTGATAGAGGAGGGGGAACTCAAGGGTCTGGTGCGCAACCCCGGTTATCGGGGCATTTCCGCCAACTTCTGGCGTTCCCTGGCCGGGGTCGGCGACGCCTCCACCCGGGAGGTGCGCGGTGTCCACACCTGTGGCAAGGGCGAACCCAATCAGTCCATCCAGGTCGGTCACGCCTCGCCGCCGGCCCTGTTCCGGGCGGTCGAGGTCTTCGGGGGTGGGGAATGAGGGACGTGGCCTTTTTCGCCCTCAGCGATCGCCTGTGCCAGGAACTGCGCGGGGAGGAGGTCCTGTTCTGCAACCTGGAGGGCGAGGATTCGGATTTCGTCCGCCTCAACGGCAATCGCATCCGCCAGGCCGGGGGCGTCAGCGCCTGGGGCCTGAGCCTGGATCTCATCGTCGGTCAGCGCCAGGCTCAGGCGAGCTGTGACCTCTGCGGCGATCGGGACGAGGACCTGGCCCGGGCCCGATCCCTGCTCCAGCGCCTGCGGGAACGCCTGCCCCATGTCCCCGAGGACCCCTATCTCAATTACTCCACTACCCCTACGGAGAGTTACCGGCCAGCCGTTCAGACCCCCTCTCCCCAACCCTCCCCCGCCGGGGGGGAGGGAGTAAGCGAACCAGCGGCCTTCGCTACCGAAGTCCTCACATCGGGCGAAGGGCTTCCATGGGGGGAAGGGCTCACATCGGGCGAAGGGGTTGAGCGAATAGGTTACCGGGTACAGGAATCAGGGATGGTGGCGGCGGGAGGAGATTGGGACAGCGCGGGCGTCATCGCCGATCTCACCCAGGCGGCCGCGGGGCTGGATCTGGTCGGCATCTGGGCCAGTGGTGAACTGAGCGCCGGGCTGGCCAGTTCCCTCGGCCATCGCCACTGGCACGCCAGCCGCAGCTTCAATCTGGACTTCAGTTGCTATCTGACCGGGGACAAGGCGGTCAAGGCCAACCTCAGCGGCCAGGCATGGGAGCCCGGGGCGCTCATGGCCAAGCTCGCGGGAATGCGGCGCGACCTGGAGCTTCTGGCCCGCCCGCCGCGGGTCATCCCGCCGGGGCGTTATCGCGCCTGGCTGGCCCCGACGGCGGTGGCCGAACTCCTGGACCTCCTGGCCTGGGGCGGTTTTGGCCTCAAGGATCACCGCACCGCGCAGACTCCCTTGCTGCGGCTGGCGCGGGGTGAGCGGCGGTTGGATCCGCGGATCAGCCTGCGCGAGGAGCATGGCCGCGGGCTGGTGCCGGGCTTTACCGCCGAGGGCTTCGTCAAGCCTGAATCGGTCTTCCTCATCGCCGCCGGCCGCTACCAGGATTGCCTGGTGGACAGCCGGAGCGCCCGCGAATATGGCCAGACGGTCAATGCCGCCGGGGAGGCGCCGGAATCCCTGGCCCTGGCGCCGGGCGACCTCTCCGCCGCCGAAATGTGGCGGCGGCTGGATACCGGGCTGGCGATCGGCAACCTCTGGTACCTCAACTATGCCGACCGCAACGACTGCCGGATCACCGGCATGACTCGTTTCGCCACCTTCTGGGTCGAGAACGGCGAGCCGGTGGCCCCGGTGGAGGTCATGCGCTTCGACGACTCCCTCTACCACCTCTGGGGTGACCGCATGGAGGGCCTGACCCGGGAGCGGGAGCTGATTGTCTCGCCCGAGACATACGAGGGGCGCTCACGCGCCAGCGCCCTCCTGCCCGGGCTACTGGTCAGCGGGATCGACCTGGCTCTGTGAAGCCCCTCAGGGCTGAATGTGGATTGGCGTCCCGTCCTTGACGGCCTGCCAGATTTCGTCCATCTCGTGATTCTTGACGGCGATGCAACCGTTGGTCCAGTCGATGCGATCGTATTCCGCTTGCACGGCAGGTGATTTGATGTAGTTCGGTCGGCCATGGATCATGATCATGCCGCCGGGATTGTAACCGGCCTCTTGCGCGCGCAGCCGGTCGTCGACGTTGGGATAGGAGACATGGATCGACTTGTAGAACTGGCTGCGGGGGTTGCGCCAGTTCAGCACGTACTTACCTTCCGGGGTCCGTTGGTCACCCTCGCGAAACTTGTGGCCGATGGGGTCCTTGCCCAAGGCAACCCGATACTCGCGCATCACCTTGCCATCCTTGATCAGCCGCAGCTTGCGGTCCGATTTGTCGACGACGACCTCGTCGGCGGTGGCCAGTTTGGGGGAGGAGGTATCCTTGGTCGTGGAGCAACCCGCCAGCCAACCGGTCAGACAGAGGGCGGCGCAGACCAAGGCGACTGTCCTGGTGCTGGCCTTGGCTCTGGTCACGACTTTGACCTTGGCGGTAGAAAAGGGATCATGCGAACTAAGTGGAATCATGCCGTCATTCAACCCAACAACTAGCAACAACACTCAAAGTAAACGACGGGAGCCTATCCTCGTCAAGTGGTTGCGACTAGCTTGATACGGGTGCTGGGGGGCGAGGTTTCCAGCTTGTTGTTCAAATGGAAGTATTCCAGGTTCCGTTTGGGCGGGGGTGGTATGGCAAGGCTGGCGAGGGATTGGGGAGGGGGGCTAGCGCAGCCTGATCCTTTGCCAGGATGTCACCATGCCGACCCCCTCTCCCCAATCCTCCCCAACGAGGGGGGAGGGGGCAGGAGGATCAGCGGCTTGTGCTACCCGTGCCAGCCCGGGCGACAGGGGGTGTGAATGCCTAAGCCGGAATCAGGTGTGGGACTACCCCGGGGCCTTCAATTCAGAGATAACGCAGGGATGAAACAGGGTCGGAGTTGGAGGGCTGATGAAGCCGTGGTTCGGCCAACTCCACGGTGGCAGGACGGGCTGCCTCTGCGGCCAGGCGTTCCTGCTCGTTCAGGACCATGGTGGATGAGACGCTACCCACGGTGATGGTGATGGCTGTAAGAACACTGAACATACGGGCTTCCTCCCGAAACATCTGTTTTGTGTTTTTCATTATATAAGCGTTTACTAATTTATCAACCCATGGGAGTGTATTCTTGGTCAGGCCGGGCTTCAGGCGGCGTGATGGCGGCGATACGCCAGGATGAGCAGCAGGCTGCCCGCCAGGATCATGGGCAGGCTGAGCAACTGGCCCATGGTCAGCCAGTCGAAGGCCAGGTAGCCGAGATGGCTGTCCGGCACCCGCACCAGTTCCACCAGGCTGCGGAAGATCCCGTAGCCGA
>JAGVUH010000210.1 GCA_019136395.1 Gammaproteobacteria bacterium | reverse complement strand
GTCAGGGTGATGTCCAGCAGCCGTGCCGCCCGCTCGGCATCCCCATAGAACAGCTCGTAAAAATCCCCCATGCGGTAGAAGAGCAACTTGTCCGGGTGCTCCGCCTTGATGCGCAGGTACTGTTGCATCACGGGCGTATGCTTGAGGGCGGGGACGTCGGCAGTGTCGGCCATGAGCGGGTCGGGAGGCAGGTGGCAGCTTGGGCGGGACGGGACCGGAACTGAGTTCGGCACCTGGCCATTGAAACATAAATGGCACGGGCTGGGCGGTGGGGGATAGGATGGGGAGGAGTGGAATGGCCTGGTCGCCTCTGGTCAAGGCCCCTTGGGTGTGAAAGAAACGGTTCTTACCGGGGGTGGCGAGGCTGACGCCTGGCCATGATCGTCAGCGGAGGGCAGTCGGCGCGGAAAGCCATCAGGGCAAGGGACGAGGGCAAAAAAAAAGCGCGACGGGGGACGTCGCGCTGAAAGTTTTACCACCAAAGGAGGATGGAGGAGTGCGCTGAACCAGCCATGTGATTCAGTACGTAAGCAGTTTCTTATATTCCAATGGTCCTGTCAACCGCAAATTGTTTCAGAATGTAAACGGGCATTTCCGGCGCCACCCCCGGCGACGGGATGAGGCAAAATCTTCCTCCCTGGTTATGACCTCCGTTTGCCTCCTCGTCCCAGAACAGATACCCGTCACCGTGACCCAGCCTCAGTTCCTCAGTCTCACCTTGCTTCTGCTGCATCTGACCCTCCAGTTCGGCCTCATCCTGCGGGCCCTGCTCCGCCCCCACCGCGAACCGGCCTCCCGCATCGCCTGGGTGGTGGTCATCCTCATCTTTCCGGTGGCGGGGATCCTGGCCTACCTGCTCCTGGGCGAAGTCAGCATCGGCCGGCGCCGGGCCTTGGACCTGGCCAGGAGCGAGGCGCGGCTGCCGCCACCGGCGGCGGTCACTGGTCCGGTCCTCCTGACCGGCTCCCTGACCGGCTCCCTGACCGACTCCCGCACCGACTCCCGCACCAACTCAAGGCGCCCTGAGCAAAGTGGGCCGGAAGAGGTTTATCACCCACTGTTTCAGGTGGGTCAATCCATCAGCGGCTTCGGGCCCTGCGGCGGTAACCAGGGTCGGTTGGCCGCGGATTCCGATGACGCCATCACCGGTCTGGTGGCGGACATCGACGCTGCCCGCGAGCGGGTCCATCTGCTCTTCTACATCTGGCTGCCGGACGGCAATGGCACCCGGGTGGCGGAGGCCCTGATCCGGGCGGCGCGGCGGGGGGTCACCTGCCGGGCCATGGCGGATGATCTGGGCTCGCGCCTGCTGATCCGTTCCCCCCTTTGGGCGCGGATGACGGAGGCGGGGGTCCGGCTGGTTCGGGTCCTGCCTGCCGGCAATCCCCTGCTGACCTCCCTGATGGGGCCCCTGCGGGGTCGGGTGGATCTGCGCAATCACCGTAAGCTGGCCATCATCGACCAGGGGATCACCTGGTGCGGCAGTCAGAATTGCGCCGATCCCGCCTTCACCATCAAGGCCCGGTATGCCCCCTGGGTCGATATCCTGGTCCGGTTCGAGGGTCCCATCGCCCGCCAGAACCAGTGGCTGTTCGCCAGCGACTGGATGGCCCATCGCCCCGACGACGATCTGAGCGCCTTGTTACTTCCGGACTACAGTCCCGGGTCGGGCCCCATCTTCGCCCAGGCCCTGGGCACCGGTCCCACGGTGCGTCATGCGGCCATGCCGGAGTTCTTCACCAGCATCATGTTCGCCGCCCGCCGGGAACTGACCGTCACCACCCCTTACTATGTCCCCAACGAAGCCATGCAGGCGGCCCTCTGCGCCTGTGCCCGGCGGGGGGTGAAAACCCGGATCATCCTGCCCGCCCGCAACGATTCCTGGGTCGTGGCCGCCGCCAGCCGCAGCTATTACGAGGACCTGTTGGCGGCCGGGGTCGAGATCCACGAGTACCAGGCTGGCCTGCTCCATGCCAAGACACTGACCCTGGACGGCGAGATCAGCCTGATTGGCTCCGCCAACATGGACCGCCGCAGTTTCGACCTGAACTATGAGAATAACGTCCTCATCCAGGACCCGACGCTGACCAGGTTGATCCGGCAACGCCAGGAGGACTATCTGACTCAATCCCGGCTCGTCACCTCGGCCATGGTCGCCGCCTGGCCAGGGTGGCGCCGGCTGTGGAACAACGCCATCGCCATGCTCGGGCCCGTTCTGTGACCCCGGCTAAAGACGAGAGCCAGTCTGTCGTGTCCCCCCGTCCGTACCCGGCGGCTGAGCGGGTAGCTGACGATGGGGCCAAGGCCCCCACTTTCCCGCCACGGGAGGGTAGCGAGTGGGGCGCGGCGGGTGCGGGCTCGCCAGACGGTCAGCGGCTGGGTCAGGATGGCCAATACGGGCTGGAGGCGACCGCCCTCGATAGCCGCGATTTGCCCCTGGTACTGGCCGGCCCCCTGTTGCGGCGCATCGAGGAGCGGCGCCTGGTCCTGTGGCTGGCGACCAGCCAGGTGGCGCGGCTGCGGCTGGAACTGCGGTCGGGGGAGGATTGGAGCCTGAGCCACGCACTCGAACCGGGCAGCCCGGCCTGCCGTCACCTTGCCGCCGGTCGGCGCCTGCATTACCTGCTGGTCGATGTCCGCCTGACCGCCAGCCTGCCGGTGGGCCGCTGGATCGACTACCGGCTGGCCCTGGCCCCTTTGGCCACCGTCGACAACCAGGCTCACCGAGGCCTCCAGGCCGTCATTGCGGATTACGGCTGGGAGGACTGGCAAGACTTTTCCCGCTGGGCCACGGATCTCTGTTATCCGGGGCGGACCTCCCCCGGCTTTGTCTTCCTGCCCCAGGTGGCCACGCTGCTGCACGGTTCCTGCCGCAAGCCCCACTATCCGTCGGGGGATGGGCTGGCGGCCGCCGACGATCTGCTGGCGGCCCTGATCGCTGCCGACGGGAGCGACGGCGCCGCTGTGCCGGGGGGCCAGGGTGCCGCCGAGGAAGGGAAGCTGAGCGCCGCTGACGGTCATGAGGGGGCACGCCATTCCCCTGAACATGCAAGTCGTTACCGTGGCTTTCATGCCAACTTTCATGAGGCGGCGCGCCATACCGCTGATAACGAGAGACTTTCCAGTGACCTCCACGCTAACTGTCATGAGACGGCTGGCTACACCCCTGATCATGAAAGACATTCCCGTGACATTCACGCTAAGGAGCGCACCCTGACCGCCCTCATGGAGGGGAATCCGGGGACGAGGGGTTTGGCCGCGGCGGCCACGCCAAGCTGGCCCTCCGCCCTGCTGCTTACCGGCGATCAGATCTACGCCGACGATGTCGGCGGTCCCCTGCTGCGTGCCATCCACCAGCTCATTCCCCGCCTGGGCCTGCCCAACGAGATGCTGGCCGGGGGTGAACTCCAGGGCCTGGCGGATGCCGCCGCCCTATATCGTCATCCCGCTGGCTACTACCGGCGGGAGTCCCTGCTGCCGCGCCACAAGCATAGCTACGCCCTGCGGGAGATCCTCTTCGGCGGGGTCGAGAAGCCAATCTTCACCACCGACAGTGCCCACAACCACCTCATCACCCTGGGCGAGATCCTCGCCATGTACCTGCTGGTCTGGTCGCCGGCCCCCTGGGCGGGGCTGGACCTGGACCCGCCGCCCGGGCTGGACCCCGCCGCCCGGGCCCAGTATGAGGCGGAGCGCCAGGCCATCGCCGCCTTCGTCGCCGATCTGCCCCGGGTGCGGCGTCTCCTGGCCCACCTGCCGGTGGCCATGATCTTCGACGACCACGACATCACCGACGACTGGAATCTCAGCCGCGAGTGGGAGGAGATCGCCTACGGCCATCCCCTGTCCCGGCGGGTGATCGGCAACGCCCTGCTGGGCCGAGGCCTTCCCTGACGAACTGCTGGCCCTGGCCGGCCAGGCCCTGGCCACGCCGGGGAGCGAGGCCCACGAGACCTGCATCGCGCGCTTGCTGAAGTTCGAGCAGTGGCAATACACCTGGCCGACCACCCCGCCCCTGGTGGTGATCGACAGCCGCACCCGGCGCTGGCGCGCCGAGACGGCGGCCCGCCAGCCCTCGGGCCTGCTGGACTGGGAGGCCCTCACTGACCTCCAGCAGCTCCTGCGTGGCCAGCCCGCCGCCCTGCTGGTCTCCCCCGCGCCCATCTTCGGCGTCAAGCTCATCGAGACCTTGCAGCGACTGGTGACCTGGTTTGGCCACCCCCTGATGGTGGATGCCGAGAACTGGATGGCCCACCCAGGCGCGGCCCACGCCATCCTCAACATCTTCCGCCATCCCAAGACCCCGCGGCATTTCGTCGTCCTGTCCGGCGACGTCCACTATTCCTTCGTCTACGACGTGGAGTTGCGGGGCCGGGTGCGGGGTCCCGACATCTGGCAGATCTGCGCCAGCGGCCTGCGCAACGAATTTCCCCATCGCCTGCTGGCGGTCCTGGATCACGGCAACCGCTGGCTCTACTCGCCGCGCTCCCCTCTTAACTGGTTCACCCGGCGGCGCCACATGCGCGTCATCCCGCGCAAGCCCGAGGGTACCCCCCATGGTCGGCGCCTGCTGAATGGCAGCGGCATCGGCGTGGTGGAGCTCGATACGGAAGGGGTACCCTGGCGCATCCGCGTCCTCCTCGCCGATGGCCGTTGGGTCCTTTTCAACCGCCGGGAGGAGGAGTCACGGCTGGATTGAGGGGGACCGGACGCTGACTCAGCCTGCCTGGCAGCCAAGCCGGGCGCAAGGTCTGCAAGAAGGGACGATGCCTCGCCGGGTGTCTTGGCTGGTGCCTGGGTAGGGATGCCTCTCTGAGGCGGTAGAGGAGGGGCGATACCGAGGTAGCATGGGGCGGCCGGCGGAAAATCCCTCAGAGCTGCTTCCCCAATCTGAGCGCCAGCGCCTGGCCATCTCTTGTCGCCTTGTTTTCGGACCCCCCATGGAGCCGCCCCCTTCAGAGCCGCTTGATGAAGACCTTAGACTTGCGCTGGTAGTTGTAGAGGGCCTGTTTGGCCATGGGCAGGTCGGCCAGGGGCGCGGGCTCGAAGCCGCGCTCGCGGAACCAGTGGGCGGTCTGGGTAGTGAGGACGAAGAGGCGGGACAGGCCCCGCTGGCGGGCCATGACCTCCATACGCTCCAGGAGCAGGGCGCCGCGGCCACGGCTGCGATATTCGGGATGGACGGCGAAGCAGGCCAGTTCCGCCATGCCCTCGGCGGGGTAGGCATAGAGGGCGGCGGTGGCGATGGCCATGCCATCCCGCTCCATTAAATAAAAGCGGTCGATCTCGGTCTCCAGGCGCTCCCTGGAGCGGCGCACCAGGACCCCGGCCTCTTCCAGGGGCTGGAGCAGTTCCAGGATGCCGGCGACGTCGTCGATGCGCGCCGGGCGCAGTTCCTCGAAGGGGGCGTCGGTGATCAGGGTGCCGACCCCGTCCCGGGTGAAGAGCTCCCGCAGCAGGGCGCCGTCCAGGCGGCGACTGACGAGGTGGACCCGTTTGACGCCCTGAATGCAGGCATCGGCCCCGGCGCGCAGGGCCTGGGCCAGGTCAGGAGGGATGAGGGGTTGGGGGTCCTTGACCAGGGCAGGAGCAGTGGAAGGCTCGTTTGAGGGTGTGGATTTAGCAACCTTGGCCAGGATAGCGGCTGGGGTTACGCTCAACTCTACCGCGGGTTGGGCCTCCGGCCCGCCACCGGGCGACGCATCCGGCTGGTCAGCGGCACCTGTCCCCTGCTCCAGGATAGTGGCCACGTCCCGACTGAGAATGTTGGAGACCAGTTGGCCCCGGTCATCGCTCAAGCCCGCCGTGTAGCCGATGGGCGGCATCAGGGCGATGGCCCCGCTGTCCAGGCGCTGCCGCAGGGCCTCCCGGTCGATGCGCCGCACCACCCCGGTGTGCAGGTAGTCGACCCCCTCGATCACCCCCAGGGGCTTGGCGGTGACGAAGTTGCCGGAGGCGACGGGGATGCGCACCCCGGCCATGGGTGAGTTGGCCAGGCCCTGGGAGAAGAGGGCCTCGATCTCCACCCGCAGGCTGCCCGCGGCCTCCTTGACGCAGGCCAGGGCGGCGGCATCGGTGACGCGCAGACCCTTGACGTAGCGGAAGCCCGCCCCCTGACGGGCCAGACTGGCCTGGATCTGGGGGCGGGCGCCATGCACCAGGACCAGGCGGATGCCCAGGCCGTGGAGCAGGGCCAGGTCGTGGATCAGATTGCGAAACGTCTTGTCCGCCACGGCCTCGCCACCGAAGAGGATGACGAAGGTGCGGCCGCGGTGGGCGTGGACATAGGGCGTGGCCTGGCGGAACCAGCGCACGAAGTCGTTGCTGTCGCTCATTCGATTCCCAGCTTGTTCAGGCGATAACGCAGGGACCTCAGGCTCATGCCGAGCTGTTTGGCGGCGGCGGTGCGATTCCAGTGGGTCTCCTCCAGGGTGCGCAGGATGACCTGGCGCTGAATCTCTCCAATGGACGCGGCGAGGGAAGCGGCGGCGTCCTCGGTCATCCCCGGGGATGAAGAGCCGGGCACGGAAGGCAGCGAGGGCCGGACGGACTCGGAAGGCACGGCGGGCAAGGAGGGTACGGCGGGCAAGGAGGGCAGGTAAAGATCCGCCGCCTCCAGGATCGCGCCCTCCGCCAGGGCCAGGGCGCGCTCCAGCACGTTCTCCAGCTCCCGGACGTTGCCCGGGAAGGGATAGCGGGCCAGGGCTTCCAGGGCCGAGGGGGCCAGGCGGGGCGTGGGCATGCCATTCTGGCGGGCGATGCGGGCGAGGAAATGGGTGGTCAACAGGGGGATGTCCCCCGTCCGCTGCCGTAGGGGGGGCAAGCGCAGTTCGATGACGTTGATGCGATAGAAGAGGTCCTGGCGGAAGCGGCCGCTGGCGACCTCGGCGCCCAGGTCGCGGTGGGTGGCGCTGATCAGCCGGACATCGATGGGGACCTCCCGCTGGCCGCCCACCGGCCGGGCCCGTTTCTCCTGCAGGACGCGCAGCAGCTTGACCTGGGCCGGCAGCGGCAACTCGGCGACTTCGTCGAGGAAGAGGGTGCCCCCGTCGGCGGCCTGGAAGAGCCCCGGGTTGTCACGGATGGCGCCGGTGAAGGCGCCCTTCTTGTGGCCGAACAGCTCGCTCTCCACCAGGTCCGGCGGAATGGCGCCGCAGTTGACCGGCACGAAGGGACCGGCCGCTCGGGGTCCCTGAAGGTGGATGAGGCGGGCCGCCAACTCCTTGCCGGTCCCGCTCTCGCCGCTGACGTAGACCGGCGCCTGGTTGCGCGCCAGTTTGGCGATGAGGCGGCGCAGTTCGACCATGGCCGGGGAGTCGCCGAGGAGGGGAGGGAGGTTGTCCGCGGGGGGGCTGGATGCCGCAGGGCCGGTCTCCGCGCCGCCGCTCGCCGCGTCACTCCCGGTGGCGGGGGGGCGCAGGCGCAGGGCGGCCGTCACCAGCCGGCGTAACACCTGGAGATCCAGGGGCTTGGCGACGAAATCGAAGGCCCCGGCCTTCATGGCGGCCACGGCCGTTTCCATGCTGCCATGGGCGGTGATCATGGCCACAGGTAACTGGGGATAGTGGCTGGCGATCTCACGCACCAGGTCGATGCCATCGCCATCCGGCAGGCGCATGTCGGTCAGGCACAGATCGAAGGGCGCGCTGCTCAGCAGGCGCCGGGCCCCGCTCAGATCCGCAGCGGCCAGGCAGTCGATCCCCATGCGTGACAGGGTGATGCGCAGGAGGTCGAGGATATCCTGCTCGTCATCGACGATGAGGGCGCGGGGCTTGGTCATGAAGGCAAGGTGGTGGCTGAGGATGGCCGCATAGTATGAGCCCGAAGGGCTGGGCCTGCCCATCCGGCAGCGCCATCAGCTTGCCGGGGGGAGAAGGAGGCGGAAGCCGTTGCCGCCGGCCGGGGTGGGGCGGTAGTCCAGGCTGATGCCGTTGATGGCGGCCAGCTCCAGGGCGATGTAGAGCCCCAGGCCGGTGCCGCTGACGCTGGTGGTATAGAAGGGGGTGAACATCTCCCGCGCCACCTCGGGATCGATGGGTTCGCCGTCGTCGCTGACCTCGATGAAGGCCCCCGGGGGTGATGTCCCCTGGACGGGGCCGGCGCTCAGGCCGATGTGGGGGGGCTTATCCTCCCTGCCGGCGTATTTGAGGGCGTTGTCGCACAGGTTGGCGATGATCTGATGCAGGTGTCCGGCATTGACCCGGACCGGGGGGATCTCGGGGGCCAGGTCGAGGGGGAAGCGCTCCGCCGGCAGCCGCCGCGTCTCGCTCAGCTCCGCGTGGAGTTCCTCCAGCCAGGTCGGCAGGTCCAGGGTTTGAAGTTCGGGGGGTTGGCCTCGGGAGAGTTGCAGGACACTTTCGACAATGCCATCGATCCGGCCCGTGTTGCGGGCGATGATGGCCAGCAGATGCTGGTCCTCCTCGCTCAGGTCCGGTGACTCGGCCAGGAGCTGGCTGGCATGTTTGACCGCGCTCAGGGGGTTGCGGATGTTGTGGGCGATGCTGGCCGTCAGCCGGCCCAGGGCCGCCAGCTTGATCTGCTGGGCCTCCTGGAGGAGCGCCCGCTGGTCGCGCAGAAAGAGCAGGGCGGCCCCCTGGCCATCCTGGCCCAGGCTCAGGTGACTGATGGCGAGGTCGCGGTTGCCGACCCGCAGGGTGGCGTCCGGGGGGAGGTCCCCGGCGTCCGGTAAGTCCCTGGCGGTGGGATGACCGCTCGCCGCCTGCCGCCCCAGCCAGGTGGCGAGTTCCGGGGCGATCCGCGCCAGGGGCTGCTGCTGACCGGCGCGGGTCCCCAGCAGTTCGTTGGCGGCGGCGTTGCTCAGCCGGATGCGTCGATCCTCGTCGACCACCAGGACGCCGGTACCCATGCGCTGGATGATGAAGGCATTGAGTTTGTGCAGGTCGTCGATGTCGACCTGGCGACTGGCGGCGAGCCGTTCCGCCGCCTGGAGGCGGCGGTAGAGGACATGGGCGAGGATGGCGACCATGAAATAGGTGGCGCCGAGGAGCCCCGCCTGGGTGAAGCCATCCCGGGGCCCCAGGCCGGAGAGCTGGGCGTGGATCTGGACCGCCATGATCCCGGTGGTGGCGAAGGCGGCGAACAGCAAGGACAGGCGGCCTTCCATGAGCAGGGCGCCGGCGGCGACGGCGATGCCCATGGGCAGGCCGAAGCTGGAGTTGATCCCGCCGCCCTGGTGCATCAGCAGGCTGAAGACCAGCAGGTCGATGAAGACGCCGGTGTGGACCAGGGCCGCCTTGTCGGCGCGGCGGGTCTGGGTCAGGGCCAGGCCAAGCAGGACCAGGGCCAGGTAGGTGATGACCAGGCTGACGGTCGCCGGGGTCTGGTCGAAGCCCGCCACCAGGGATTCCAGGGGTGGGACGAAGAGCAGGAGGCAGAGACCGAGGGCCAGGGCGAGCCGGTAGAAGCCAAACCAGTGCAGGGCGCGCCAGCTCGGGTAGAGGGGGTGATTGCCCGGGGGGGGTGCCGGTTCCGGTCGGTTGTTGAGGGGGGTGGCGGTCATGTCTGCGTGCGTTTGCGCTCGCCTCGGGAGGAGGGGCGATGGTCAATGAGCGTGGGGTGGCGGTCATCACCGGTACCAGGTCGCGAACACTCCCGGCGGGGTGAGAGGCCGGCGGGTCGCGGGCGGTTGGTAATCGGCTGGTGATTGCCGGAGAATAAGCCCCCGTTCACTATGCCGACCCGTCCGGCGCGCCGCAAGTGGACCCGCCGCTGGCGAGTGGGATCTGGGCCCGCGGTTGTCCCCAGCCGTACGCCGCCGACCCTGGTCAGCCAACCCCAACCCGCTACCAACCACCAAATCCCTATAATTAAGAGCAATTATCCATGAACTTACATGAATACCAGGCCAAGGGCCTGTTCGCGCGCTACGGCATCCCCGTGCCGCGGAGCCTGACCATCTCCTCCGTCGGCGAGGCGCGGACCCTGGCGGAGGAACTCGGCGGCGAGCAATGGGTGATCAAGGCCCAGGTCCATTCCGGCGCCCGTGGCAAGGCCGGTGGCGTGGTGGTGACGGATAGCCTCGACACCGTGGAGCGTGAGGCCGCCCGCCTGCTGGGTGGCCGGCTGGTGACCCGCCAGACCGGCGCCGCCGGGCTGCCCATCGGCCAGCTCCTGGTCGAACAACCGACCGCCAGCCACCGCGAGCTCTACCTGGGCGCCCTGGTGGATCGCGAGGCCAAGCGCGTGGTCATCATGGCCTCCGCCGATGGCGGCATGGACATCGAGGAGGTGGCGGCGAAGACCCCCGAGCGCATCCTGACCACCCATGTCCACCCGGCGGTAGGCCTCATGGGCTGGCAGAGCCGCAAGATCGGCTATGGCCTGGGCCTGGCCCCGGAACAGGTCAAGGCCCTGGACAAGGTGATGCGCGGCCTCTACCAGTTGTTCATCGAGTGCGATGCCAGCCTGGTGGAGATCAATCCCCTGGTGGTGACCCCCGCCGGCGAGCTCGTCGCCCTTGACGCCAAGCTCAACCTGGATGACAACGCCCTCTACCGTCATCCGGAGCTGCTGGCCCTGCGCGACATCAGCCAGGAGGATGGCCGGGAGGCCCAGGCCAAGGAACACGACCTCAATTACATCAGCCTGGAGGGCAATGTCGGTTGCATGGTCAACGGGGCCGGCCTGGCCATGGCCACCATGGATCTGATCAAGCTCCATGGCGGCGAGCCCGCCAACTTCCTCGACGTTGGCGGCGGGGCGACCGCGGCCCGGGTGGCCGAGGCCTTCAAGCTCATCCTCTCCGACGATCAGGTCAGGGCGGTTCTGGTAAACATCTTCGGCGGCATCGTTCGCTGCGATCTCATCGCCGAGGGCATCATCCAGGCGGTGCGGGAGGTCCAGGTCGAGGTTCCCGTGGTGGTCCGCCTGGAGGGGACCAACGCCGAGCAGGGCCTGGCCATGCTGGCCGCCAGCGATCTGGCCATCACCACCGCCGCGAGCCTCAGCGAGGCCGCGGACAAAGTCGTCGCCGCCGCCGGCGCCAAGCACTGAGAGGGGGACCCAAAGATGAGCGTATTGGTCAACAAAGACACCCGGGTCATTTGTCAGGGCTTCACCGGCAAGCAGGGCACCTTCCACAGCGAACAGGCCATCGCCTACGGCACCAACCTGGTGGGGGGCGTGACCCCCGGCAAGGGCGGCACCAAGCACCTCGACCGCCCGGTCTTCGACACGGTCCACGATGCCGTCAGGGAGACCGGCGCCAATGCCACCATGATCTATGTCCCGGCCGCCTTCGCCGCCGACGCCATCCTCGAGGCGGCCGACGCCGGCATCGGGGTGATCGTCTGCATCACCGAGGGCATCCCGGTCCTGGACATGCTCAAGGTCAAGACCGCCCTCGCGGGCTCGCCCAGCGTCCTCATCGGCCCCAACTGCCCGGGCATCATCACCCCGGGCGAGTGCAAGATCGGCATCATGCCCGGCAACATCCACCGGCCGGGCAAGGTCGGCATCGTCTCCCGCTCCGGGACCCTGACCTACGAGGCGGTGTTCCAGACCACCAATGCCGGTCTGGGCCAGAGCACCTGCATCGGCATCGGTGGCGACCCCATTCAGGGCATGGACTTCATCGCCTGCCTGGAGCGCTTCCAGGCCGACGACCAGACGGAGGGGGTGATCCTGGTGGGCGAGATCGGCGGCAGCGCCGAGGAGGCCGCGGCCGAGTTCATCCAGGCGCGGGTCACCAAGCCAGTGGTCGCCTACATCGCCGGGGTGACCGCCCCCTCCGGCAAGCGCATGGGCCATGCCGGCGCCATCATCACCGGCGGCAAGGGCACCGCCGCCGGTAAGTTCGCCGCCCTGGAGGCCGCGGGGGTGGCCATCGTCCGCTCCCCGGCGGAGATGGGGCAGCGCATGGCGCAACTCCTGGGCTGAGGCGCCGCGCCAAACCCAACCGCGCTCCCGCC
>JAGVUH010000018.1 GCA_019136395.1 Gammaproteobacteria bacterium | reverse complement strand
CCCTGGTGTGGCTGATCTTCCGGGGACCGGCCATGAAGCGCGCCCTCCTGGCCCTGGCCGAGCCCTTGCGCCGGGTCCAGACCGACAGCTTCCGCCTCACCCTGGAAGGACTGGGCCTGACCCTGCTCCTCGCCCTGCGCTGGCCGCTGCTGATCGCGGTCCTGGGGTGGCGCCTGAGCGCCTCGCCCGCGGCCACGGTCTTCTCCAAGGGGCTGGGCGCGGCGGCCATCGCCATCGCCTTGGGCTTTTTCTCGCTGCGCTTTTTGCAGTTGCTCTGCCTGCCCGGCGGGGTGGCCGACCGGCACTTCCGCTGGACCGGCGCGAACCTGGTACTGATCCGCCGCCACATGGCCTGGGCCACGGCCATCCTGGTCCCCCTGGGCCTGATCACCGCCCTGCTCTTTCAGGACCCCGACGCCAGCTTCGGCCTGGGGCTGCAATCCCTAAGCCTGATCGCCCTGACCCTGGGTTTGACCTGGTTCCTCGCCCGCCTGCTCCACCCCGCCATGGGCCTACCCCAGGGCTACCTCCAAGCCCACCCCGAGGGCTGGCTCAACCGCCTGCGGCATGCCTGGTACCTGGGCTTCCTGGCCATCCCCCTGGGACTGGTCCTGCTCACCGTGCTCGGCTTCGTCTACACCGCCGGCACCCTCCTGTCCTCGCTGGTGGAACAGCTCTGGCTGTTCCTCGCCCTGGTGATCCTGCAACAGTCCATCCTGCGCTGGCTCAGCGTCACCCGCCGCCGCCTGGCCCTCCAGGCCGCCCTCGACGAGCCCCTCCATCACCCGGACGACAAGAAGACCGGGGCCATCCATCCCGTCGCCGAACGGCGGATGCAACTGGCCAACCTGGACGAGCAGACCCAACGCCTGCTCAACGCCGTCATCTTCGTCGCCGCCCTGCTCGGTCTCTGGACCATCTGGTCCGAGGTCATGCCCGCCTTCACCCGCCTGCAGGACATCAGCCTCTGGACCTACATGGGCATGGAGGGTGGCGAGGAGAAGCTCAAGAGCTTCTCCCTCGCCAGCGTCGCCTTCATCCTGGCGACCATCACCCTGGCCACCATCGCCGTGCGCAACCTGCCGGCCCTGATCGAGATCCTGCTGCTCGACCGCTTCTCGGTCTCCCCCGGCGCCCGCTACGCCATCAAGACCCTGACCGCCTACGCCCTCATCGCCATCGCCGCCCTGATCGTCTCCGATACCCTGGGCATCTCCTGGGGCCGAGTGCAGTGGCTGGTGGCCGCCCTGGGCGTGGGTATCGGCTTCGGCCTCCAGGAGATCGTGGCCAATTTCATCAGCGGCCTCATCATCCTCTTCGAGCGTCCGGTGCGTGTCGGCGATGTGGTGACCATCGGCGACACCACCGGCACGGTCACCAAGATCCGCATCCGCGCCACCACGGTGCGCAACTGGGACCGCCAGGAACTGCTGGTGCCGAACAAGCAATTCATCACCGGCCAGTTACTCAACTGGACCCTGAGCGACGCCCTCAACCGCATCGTCATCCGGCTGGGGGTGGACTACAGCGCCGACGTCGGCCTGGCCATGCGCCTCATGGCCGAGGCGGTGGCGGAAGACCCCCGGGTCCTGAAGGAACCGGCGCCAACCTTTATCTTCGAGAGCTTCGGCGACAGCGCCCTGCTGCTCCAGGCCCGCTGCTTCGTCTCGCAATACGACGATCGCGGCCCAGTCTCCTCCGAACTCCAGCAGACCATTCTGCGCAAATTCCGCGAGCACGCCGTCTCCCTGCCCTTTCCCCAGCGCGACATCCACCTGAAGGGCTCCGACCCCCTGGAGGTGCATATTGCCAAGCCGAAGATAAATACCAGCGGAGCTGGCCAAGGATGACCTGTGACGCGGCAATCGTCTGAACAATATTAAAAATGCTGTAATCAACCCACCCTGGAGCCCAAGCCCCCGCCTTCAGAAATCCAGCGGCAGGTAGAAGAAGACGAACCGCCCGTCTTCGATATCCACCATCAGGGTTGCCCCGTGGTGGATGCCGTAGTCCACGTAGCCGGGGGTGGCGCTGTCCTGATGGCACTCGCTGCTGTGCTGGGGAGATTCAAAGTCCCGGTCCCGGTCATACCAGGACAGAAGCATGCATTCACCCAGGCGCGCCCGGGCCTCCGTCTCCGCCAGGCGCATGGCCGCCAGATAATCCGCCAGCGCCGGCGCGGGGTGGAGGCGGACGAGGGTGATGGCCGACAGATCGGCGGGCCGGGGGGCGGGACAAGCAGGACCTGCTGACGCGGGGTGCGTCAGCAGGTCGACGGCCGGGTGATGCTGTACTTTCATGAGACTTACCTCCTCACGCGATGGACCTGTGAGGTAAGAGCGCCCCTGACTGGGGGCTACCGTGATGGCTGGCCAATCTTCGCGGTTAATTTACCCGCATTACCCTTCTGGTAAGGGCCGGGAACAACCGAAAATGCTTTGCGCTGGGGAAAGCCGAAGCACCCCCTCAAGCCAGGGCCTTGGCGGCCACCTCGTAGCTGTCCTTGGACAGCCCCGGCAGGGCCAGGACCCGCTCCAGTTCGGCGCGCATCAGGGCCTGCCGACCGACATCGAAGCGGCGCCAGCGGACCAGGGCCTGAAGCAGGCGCGCGGCCAGGTGGGGGTTGAGGGGATCGATGACGCGCACCTGTTCCCCCAGGAAGGCATAGCCGGCCCCGTCGGCGGCATGGAAGCGGACCTGATTCTGGGTGAAGCTCATCACCAGGCTGCGCACCCGGTTGGGATTGGTCAGGTCATAGGCCGGGTGGTCGAGCAGGCGCCGCACCCGCGCCAGGGTCTCCGGGGCCTTGGCGCCGGCCTGGATGGCGAACCATTTGTCCAGGACCAGTTCATCCCCAGCCCAGCGGTCATGGAAGGCGGTGAGGGCCTCCTCGCCCGTTGTGCCGCCCGCATCCACCAGCAGACGCAGGGCGGTGAGCTGGTCGGTGAGATTGTGGCCAGCGGCGAACTGGGTCTGGCACAGGGTCAGGACCTTAGCGTCACCCGCCGCCGCCAGATAGGCCAGGCACAGATTCCTGAGGCTGCGCCGGCCGATGGCCGCCGGGGTGGGTTGGTAGGGGCCAGGCTCCCGCAGCCGTTCGTAGGTCGCCAGCAGGTCCCCGCGCAACGCGGTGGCGATGTCAGCGATCATACCCTCCCGGGCGCGGTGGATGCCCTCCACGTCGACGACTGCCATCTGATCGGCGAGATAGGTCTCGCTGGGCAGGGTCAGGATCTCGGCGAGCAGGGCCGGCTCCGCCCGCTGATCGGTCAGGGCGCGGCGGAAGGCCGCGATGAAACCCGCGACGCCGCTCGTGGTGGTGGGGCCTTGGTCCGTGCCGCCTTGAGCTGCGGCGCTGGTGCCGGAACCCATGCTGACGAGGCCACCACCAAGTCCGGACGCGCCCGAGCCAATCCCGCCGCGGCTGTCCCCTCCTGAGCCGCCCTGGCCAAGGGCCCTCCCACGAGAACCAATCTTGCCGGAGAGGCTTCCGCCGAGGTTACTCTCCCCCCTGCTGCCACCGTCCGCGCCGGTTGCCACCGCCCCCAGCAGCAGCCGCTGGGCCAGGGTCTGGGCCGCCTCCCAGCGGTTGAAGCCGTCGCTGTCGTGGGCCATGAGGAACATCAGCTCCTCATCCCGGTAGTCGAAGTGCACCTTGACCGGGGCGGAGAAACCGCGCAGCAGGGAGGGCAGGGGCGCCTCGGGCAGGTCGACGAAGCGGAAGACCTGCTCGGCCTCGCGCAGCTCCAGGACGCGGGTCCCCGCCTTGACCGGGCCGGTCTCCCCGGCCAGGCGCAAGGGCAGGTCCCGCCCCTGGCGGTCGAGGAGCCCCAGGGCCAGGGGCAGGTGCAGGGGTTCCTTGTGGGGCTGACCCGGCGTCGGCGGGGTGTGCTGGCATACCCGCAGCTCATAGGCCCGGCCCGCGACGTCATGGCGGCCGGTGATGGTCAGCTCCGGCGTGCCGGCCTGAGTGTACCAACGCCGGAACTGGCCCAGGTCGCGGCCGCTCGCCGCCTCCATGCAGGCCAGAAAGTCGTCGGTGGTCACCGCCTGGCCATCGTGACGGGTGAAATAGAGGTCGGTGGCGCGGCGAAAAAGCTCGGGCCCGAGCAGGGTCGCCAACATGCGCACCAGCTCCGCCCCCTTCTCGTAGACGGTGGCGGTGTAGAAGTTGTTGATCTCGATGTAGGAATCGGGCCGGACCGGGTGGGCCAGGGGGCCGGCGTCCTCGGGAAACTGACGGGCACGGAGCATGCGCACGTCGGCGATGCGCTTGACGCCCCGGGAGCCGCGATCGGCGGAGAACTCCTGGTCGCGGAAGACGGTGAAGCCTTCCTTGAGGCTCAACTGGAACCAGTCGCGGCAGGTGACGCGGTTGCCGGACCAGTTGTGGAAGTACTCGTGGGCGATGACCCCCTCCACCCACTGGAAGTCCAGGTCGGTGGCGGTGTCCGGGCTGGCCAGGACCGCCTTGGCGTTGAAGATGTTGAGCCCCTTGTTCTCCATGGCGCCCATGTTGAAGTGGCTGACGGCGACGATGTTATAGACCTCCAGGTCATACTCCCGGCCGTAACGGTCCTCGTCCCAGCCCATGGCGTTCTTCAGGGCGGTCATGGCATGGCCGCACTTACCCAGGTTCTCCGGCTCCACCCAGATGTTGAGGGCGACCTCGCGGCCCGAGGCGGTGCGGAAGCGGTTCGCGACCCGGCTCAGATCCCCGGCCACCAGGGCGAAGAGGTAACAGGGCTTGGGGAAGGAGTCGACCCAGACCGCCCGGTGGCGGCCGTTCGGCAGATCCTCAGCGCCGGCAGGGTTGCCGTTGGCCAGCAGCACCGGGTACTGGTCCTTGTCCGCCTCCAGGGTGACGGTGTAGCGGGCCATGACATCCGGGCGATCGAGGAAATAGGTGATGCGGCGGAAGCCCTCGGCCTCGCACTGGGTGCAGAGCATGCCCTTGGAGAGGTAGAGCCCTTCCAGGCGGGTATTGTCCGCGGGGCGGATGCGCACCCGGGACTCCAGGCGACAATGCTCGGGCACCCGGAAGAGGGTCAGGCCGGTCCCATCGAGGGCATACTCCTCGGGGCCGAGTGGCCGACCGTCGAGGCGGAGCCAGGCCAGCTCCAGGTCCTCCCCATCCAGCCGCAGCGGGCCGGCATGGTCGGCGGTTGCCGCGGCCGCCGGGCCACCCGCGCCCCGCCGGGCCAGGGGATTGCGGCGCAGGTTCAGGGTCGCCTCGACCCAGGTCTCCGTCGCCCCCAGCTCGAAGTGCAAGATCACTTCATCGATCAGGAAGGCGGGGGGACGGTAGTCAGCGAGGCGCGTGATGGCGAGGGTGGTCGGTGACATGGATCTTCTCGTGGGACGGATGAGGCGCCTTGACCCGGCGGTACGGGGACATTACAAGAGTGGCGGTTTACGCATCGCCGCTGACAGGGTTTAATTCCGCCCGGGCGCACCGATTTCAAGCCGTTGAACCACTCGGGCGCAAGGTTGCCTGAAGCGTTTCGGTTTTCGGTCAGGCTGGTAAGAAACCTTTCATCAAAAGGATCGGGGCGGCCGAAAGTTGCTGCGCCCCGTCTCTACCCACCTTCAGCGAACAACTATCATGCCGAAGATCGAGATCTACACCACCCTCCTCTGCCCCTACTGCGTCCGCGCCAAACAGTTGCTACAGCGCAAAGGGGTGAACTACGAGGAGATCCGCATCGACCTGGACCATGAGCAGATGCGCCTCATGCTGCAGCGCAGCCGACGCCAGACGGTGCCACAGATCTTCATCGACGATTATCACGTCGGCGGCTTCGACGACCTGGCCGCCATGGACGCCCGGGGGGAGCTCGATCCCCGCCTGGGCTTGTGAGCCAGATGGCTCCCGGTACGGGGCTTATGGTCGAGCCTCCGCCTCGGGATAAGGCGGCGCCGGTGGACGCCCGGGTGGCCGGGACCCCTCCGCGGCGCCCCCTCAGCCCCACCCCCGGTGGGGGAGCCGGGGCCAGCACTGGATCTGGTGCCGTCACCGGCCAGCGCCTGGACAAATGGCTGTGGGCGGCGCGGTTCTTCAAGACCCGCCAATTGGCCACCGAAGCCATCAACGGCGGCAAGATCGAGGTCGAGGGTCAGCGGGCCAA